>OMRU01000115.1 GCA_900313465.1 uncultured Clostridia bacterium | reverse complement strand
GAATGCCAATTTCGCTGGTTGGACTAGTTCCACTCAAGCCTTATGTAGCTTCTTGGTTGGTAGACCATTGAATTTCAAGGATAGAGTTTCTGACTCCGATCTTGATAATCATGACACTCTTCAGATTAATGATGATGGTGTCTGGCAATACAATCAAACCTTGGCTAATGTTAAAGCAGAAGATGATAGAGCAATTCAGAATGCTTTAGCCAATAACTGGGAAACCATTACTGGTTGTAAAGCTGCTGATGTCAATCAAATTTCTCTTGAAACCTATCTTTCTGGTATGAATCAAGCTTTTGCTTCTGTTGAATACGAATCTATTGTTTAATCATTCATTATGCTGAACTTTACTCTTTTATATCCCGGCTTTAAAAGCAAATGCGTCACCTTCTCTTATGATGATGGCGTTGTGGAAGATATCAAACTCATCGAAATCTTAAATAAGTATCACATGAAAGGTACGTTCAATCTGAATTATGGTCACTCTGGTGATCCGAAATTCAGATTGGATAAAGACGGTAAGGAGATTGATTGCTCTCATCTTGTATTAGAAGATTATGTCTCCTTATATGAGAAACACGAGATTGCCAATCACACCTATAACCATCCACACCTCGAGGATATTTCTTATGATGAGCAATATGCGGAATATAAAAGAGGAAAAGAAGCACTTGAAAAAGTGTTTCAAAGAAAAGTCTATGGTGCTGCCTATCCCTATGGCAGTTATAATGCGGATACCATAACAGTTCAAAAAGAACAAAACGTGGAATATGACCGCACCGTCAGGTCGAGTTATAGCTTCGCACTTCCTTATGATTGGCTGTTATGGAATCCCACCATCCATCATCGCGATCCAGAAATATGGGACTATATCAAGAAATTCTATGAATCTACTCAGGAACTAGCTCTTCTATATATCTGGGGTCACGCTTATGAATTTGCAATCGATCACAACTTCGAATTGATGGATGACATCTGTAAAGATCTGTCTTCTCATGAAGATGTCTGCAATATGACAAATCATGAAGTTTACGAATATGTCCATGCTGCTGCGAGAGTTTACCATCGATTTGAAGCCTTCCATAATCCTAGCGATTTGGATGTCTATCTGAAAATTGATGGGAAGAACATTCTTGTTCCAGCCAGAGGAGAAGTACCCTATGGATCAAAATAAAACTGTTGTTGGCCTTGGTGAATTCCTCATCCGTTTCACTGCGGAACGAGGCACATTGATCCGAGAAGCCAGAAACTATGTCGCCAACTATGGTGGTAGTGAAGCTAACGTTATCATCTCCTTATGTCATCTAGGTCATAAAGGTAGATATGTCACTCGAGTCTCTAATGATGAACTAGGTCTTGGTGCTATCGATTATCTCAAGACCCAGGATGTGGATGTCTCATTCATACAGTCAAGAGGTGAACATCCACTTGGCACGAGTATTGTCGAGGAAGGTGAAGGCTGTCGACCAAGTGTTGTCATCTACAACAGAAAATGGTCCTCCGCCGCTCAAATGAGACCAACGGACTTCGACTTTAAAGAGATTCTGAAGGACGGAAATATCTTCCATGTCTCTGGTATCACCTTATCCATTTCGGAAAAGGCGAGAACCACTGCCATTGAAGCTATGAAACAGGCGAAAGCCTTAGGTCTGAAAGTCAGTTTCGACTTCAATTACAGAACCAAGTTGATGAAATTAGAAGATGCTAAACTGGTCTATCCGGAAATTGTGAAATATGCGGATATCGTCTCAGCTTCGGCTTGGGACATTCAGACGCTTCTCGGGTTCCATCCTGATGAAGAAGACCAAGACAAACTCTTTGAAGATGCCTGCCGTGAATTCGGCTTCGAATATATCTTCACCAGAAAGAGAACGGTTATCTCCTCTCGTGAACAAAAGTTACAAGCCTTTGCCTACACCAAGGATAAGAAAGTTATCGGTAAGGAATACAAATTTGAAATCTTTGACCGTATCGGTGCAGGTGATGCTTTCGTCGCAGGTTATCTGCATGGCTTGCTAAAAGATGAAAATGATTTGGTTGGTGCCTTAAGATATGGCATTGCCAACTGCGTCATGGAACAGACCATTCTTGGTGACTGTGCCAGATTCAGTGAACAACAACTCGATCGTTTCTTAGAAACATCTGGATTGGAGGAAATGCAACGATGAACTTAATCTTCTTAGGTGACTCCCTGATGCAACCAAACGGACAGGATACTTATCCTCAGACCGGTTGGCCACAAGTCATACCTAACTTCCTCAATAATAAATATAGGGTAGCTGTTGAAGATTTTGCTCTAAATGGCAGAAGCACAAAATCATTCCTTGATGAGGGACGATTTGATGAAGCCCTCGCAATTGCCCAACCCGGAGATGTCTGCTTTATCTCCTTTGGCCATAACGATGAGAAAATGGAAGATGTCAAACGTTATACCATACCATTTGAAACCTATCAGAAGAATCTCGTCTATATGGAAAATGAAATGAAGAAGAAAGGCGTTCAGACTATCTTCATCTCCTCTATCACTCGTTTGAAATATGATGAAAATAATGTTCTTAAACATACGCATGGTGACTACCCTAAAGCGATGAGAGAAATCGCCAAACAGTTAGGTGATCCATTCATCGATCTCGAGCAATTGACTTACGATGATTTAAGTAAACATACATTAGAAGAAAATCAATCCCACTACATGATCTTCAAAGCGGGGGAATATGAAAATTACCCCAATGGTAGTTCTGATACAACACACTTATGTCGAAACGGTGCGACATGGATCTGCTCTCTGATTGTTCCAGAGATGAAGAAAATCTCTTATCTCACCGAAATATTTAAATAAAGGAGGCTTAGAAAATGCCACTTGAACTGAAAAACATTTATAAGGTTTATCCAAACGGTTATCAGGCCATCTCCGACTTCAACTTAACTATCGACGATAAAGAATTTATCGTCCTCGTCGGTCCTTCCGGTTGCGGTAAGTCCACAACACTACGTATGATTGCTGGTTTGGAAGATATCACTCATGGTGACTTCATCATCAATGGTAAGAGAGTCAACAATCTCCCACCAAAGGATAGAGGTATTGCAATGGTTTTCCAAAGCTATGCTCTTTATCCAACTCTCACGGTCTATGAAAATATGGCTTTCGCCCTTGACCTTGCAGGTTTTGATGAAGATGTCATTGATAAACGTGTCAAGAACACTGCTAAGATTTTAGGCCTCACTCCATATTTGGATCGTTTACCAAGAGCTCTTTCCGGCGGTCAGCGTCAGAGAGTCGCTTTAGGTAGAGCTATCATCCGTAACGCCAAGATTTTCTTGATGGATGAACCTCTTTCCAATTTGGATGCCAGACAGCGTGTCTCCATGCGTTCTGAATTAGCCAGAATCCACAGAGAAGTCGGTGCTACTACCATCTATGTCACCCACGACCAGATCGAAGCTATGACCATGGCTAGCCGTATCGTCTGTATGGACGTCGGTGTCATCAAACAGGTCGGTTCTCCAGAAGAACTCTACTTCCATCCAAAGAACCTGTTCGTCGCTGGTTTCATCGGTGACCCGCCGATGAACTTCATCGTTGGTAAAGTCGAAAATGGTACCTTCATCTCCAAGGATGATTACTATCATATCGATTTATCCAAGCTTTCCGCTGAACAACTTAACAAGATCAACGGTAAGGCCATCACTTTAGGTTATCGTCCAGAAACTGCCGTTATCGGCGAAGAAGACTTAAAGGGCGATAAGAGTGAATACCTTGAAATGAAGGGTAAAGTCGAAGTCTATGAAATGCTTGGTGACTTACAGAATGTCTATCTCAACGTCGGTGAAGAAAAGTCCATCATCAAAGCCAAACCAGAAATTCAGATTGTCATCGGTAGTGAAATGACCTACTTCGTCAAGAAGAGCGACTTCCACTTCTTTGATACCAACTCCGGAGACGCCATTGAATTATGAGTCAATCCATTGGTGCCATTAGTGCAAAGGAATTGAAGCGTCGTGACTTCATT
>OMRU01000076.1 GCA_900313465.1 uncultured Clostridia bacterium | reverse complement strand
CATTGCCTTACCACTCTTCTTCTATTCTCTCTTTAACTACGCCTATTCCATCATCGATACCATCATGTGCTCGGGATTAAGTCGCGACGCGTTAAATGCCGTTGGTGCTCTTAACCAAGCAAGCAACATGATTGCGGCCATCGGTGGTGGCTTAGGGGCGGGCGGATCAATTCTAATTGCTCGCGAGATTGGTAAAGGAAATTATAAAAGGGCACAGCGATTATCATCAACCGTGTTCTTCTATGTGTTTGTCATTGCGGCGTTGACTATCTTGCTTGTCATGCCACTGACAACCCCTCTCTTGAGAGGTCTCAACATCGCTGAGGAATCGATCGCCATTGGTTCAACTTATTTCAGAATCAGTGTTTGCTCCAGCGCTGTTGTGATGATCAACACCGTGTACATGGGAGCTGAAAAAGCGAGAGGTTCCACTCTTCCAGTTACGCTTCTGAATGTCGGTGTCGTTGTCATTAAAGTTTTGCTGAATGTCTTGTTCATCTATGTGATTCAGCTCAAAGACATGATGTATGTCTCTTTGGCTACCTTGATAGCCAATGGAGCCTTGACGTTATTCATCCTTGTCAGAATTCTATTTACCAATTATATCTTCCGTTTCAGCTTTAAGAATGTGTTATTGGAATTCAAGACGTTAAAGAAAGTCAGTATCATTTCCTTCCCTATCTTTTTAGGAAAGTTCATCTTCTCCTTAGGTAAGGTTGTCATCAATGCTTTAGCAAAAGGATATGGAAGTGATGTTGTTGGCGCTTTGGGTGTTTCTAACAACATGGGTGGTTCGGTTACCAATCCGATTTCATCCATTGAAGATTCTTCTTCAAGTATCATCTCACAGAACATCGGTGCAAAACAGGTCGATAGAGCCATTCAAACCTTCTTTGTGGGTTTGGTCTACGCTCTTGGTATCGCAGTTGTCGGTGTTGTGATTGTGACGATATTTGATACTCCGATTACCATGTTCTTTGCCAGATCCGCAGAAAACCCAAGCGAGTATGCCAAACATATCTCGGAAGTCTTCTTCTTTGAGAAGATGGGTATTATCACTCTGGCGGTGAACTCTACGGTACTCGGCCTTCTGTATGGCTTTGGCAAAACGAAGATTGCCTCAGTCATCAATATCGCTAGAGTCTTTGCCTTCCGTATCCCGTCTTTCTTGATCTGTAACGCTTTGGTCAATGCCGGTGTTACTCTTCCTGATGGAACCCCAATGGATGGCTTCATGTGCGCTGGTATCTCTATGGGTGTCAGCAATATCCTGATAGGCTTAGTAGCGATTGTCGTTGCGATTGTGGTCATTTCCCACATCAAATTAAGGGAAAAGATTAAGGAGGAAAGTATGACGCTTACGAATGAAGAAAGACAGAGAGTAGATGAATTTGTTCTATCTTTCTTGAAGAATTACAAGCCTTATAAGAAAGGCAACTGGTGCTACGAGGATGGCGTTACCTTAAATGGTGCCTTCCAGTTATATAAAGCCACCAAGAATAAGGAATATCTCGATTTCTGTATCAACTATTTCGATACCCATATCGGTGAAAATGGTGAATTACAGGAATTTGATATCAACAATCATAACCTTGATGATCTTGAACCAGGTTACACCTTGTTCCAGGTCAACAAGATTCACCACGAAGAAAAATATGACAAGGCGTTAGAGAGAATGTATGCCCAGTTTGCTGAGCAGACTAGACTTCACTCTGGTGCTTTTATCCATAAGAATCGATATCCAGGTCAGTTGTGGTTGGATGGTTTATACATGGCCAATCCATTCTATGCTCAATATGCTGTGAATGAGCATTCCAACAAGATGATTGAGGATATCAAGAATCAGTTTGAGAATGTCGAGAAGTTCAATCTCAATCCTGAAGATGGTCTTTATTATCATTGTTATGACGAAAATAAAGTCATGCAGTGGGCCAATAAGGAGACCGGCAGAAGTCCAAACATCTGGCTTAGAAGTGTCGGATGGTTAGCCATGGCGGATTGTGATGTCTATGACATCGTCAAGGAAAACTTGATCGGTAGCCTCAGCGCTGGTTTCTATAAGAAACAGTTGAAGAATGTTCTCAATTCTTTAAAAGCTTACGAAGATAGCAAGACTCATATGTATTATGACCTTCCTGTTCTTCCTGACCTTGAAGGTAACTATTTAGAAACATCGGGCTCTTTGATGTTTGCGTATGGTTATTTGAAGGGTAGCCGTATCGGTATGCTTGACTATGAAGAAAGAAAGCATGGCTGTGAAATCTTTGAAGGCGTTGTCAGACATTGTCTGAAAGATAACCATCTTAACAACATCTGCTTGGTTTCCGGTCTTGATAACGAAAGAAGAAATGGCACCGTGGAATACTATCTCTCGGAGCCTGTTGTCGCTGATGATAGCAAGGGCGTTGGTCCATTCATGATGGCCTATAGCGAATACCTTGCCAATTCTCATTAATTGAAATTGCCATATTGTAAGGGGGATAAATAACAATTATGGAAAATCTTGAAGTCTTATCTAAGAAGATTCATGAAAAGAAAACTGCTCCTGTCAGAATTATGCAGTTTGGTGAAGGTAACTTCCTTCGCGCCTTTGTTGACTGGTTGATTCAGAAGATGAATGATTCCGGTAAATACAATGGTCATGTTGTTGTCGTCCAGCCTCTTCCACAGGGTCGCGTTGCCGATCTTGCCTCTCAGGATGGTTTATACACTTTGATTCTTCAGGGTATCAATGAAGAAGGCAAGGCCGTCAAGGAACACGAAGTCATCGATGTCATCGATGATGTCGTCAATCCTTATGTCGATTATGCTAAGTATCTTAAATATGCTGAATCCAAGGATTTGGAAGTCATCGTTTCTAATACGACTGAAGCCGGTATCGCTTTTGATGAAAGAGATGTCACAATCGATTTAGAAAAGGATACCCCTATCTCTTATCCAGGTAAGGTCTTAGCCTTATTGAAGCATCGTTTTGATACCTTAGGCAAGGATTTTGGCTTAGCCTTGATCCCTTGCGAATTGATCGATGATAATGGCGATAAGTTAAGAGAGGTCCTCAATCAGCTTGCTGTTGCTCGCAACATGGGCGCTGATTTCCTCGACTTCATCAACAATTCCTGCCATTTCACCTCTACCTTGGTCGACCGTATTGTTCCTGGTTTCCCAAGAGATGAGTTTGCTGATTTATGCACTCAGTACGGCTATGTTGATAACAACATGGTCAAGGGCGAATACTTCCATCTCTATGTCTTGAAGGAAGAACCATTTGTCGAAGCCAAGTTCCCAGTTCATCAGGTCGGCTTACATGCCATCTATGTTCCTGATGTCCATCCATATAAGCAGAGAAAGGTCCGTATCTTAAACGGTACTCATACCACTCTTGTTCCCGTCGCTTACTTGGCTGGTTTAAACGAAGTCAGAGAATCCTTGCTCAATGAAGAAGTCAACAAGTTCATCCTTGATGAATTAAAGGAAGAAATTGTTCCAACTGTCACCACCAAGGATGCTCAGAAATTTGCTGATGATGTCATCCAGAGATTCTTGAATCCATATGTCCATCACCAGTTGATGTCCATCGCTTTGAACTCTATTTCTAAATTCAAGGAAAGAGATCTTCCAACGATGCTTGATGACTTTGCCAAAGGTTTAGTTCCATCCCATATGTGCTTTGCCATGGCTAGTTTGATCAAGTTCTATGATGGATATCGTCTTGTCGATGGCAAGAAGGAAGAAATCAAGTTGGCTGATACTCCTGAATATCTTGTCATGTTCAGAAAGATGTGGGATAGTTATTATGCCAACAAGGATGTTCACGCTTTTGTTACCGAAGTCTTATCCACCAAGGAATTCTGGGGTCAGGACTTAAATGCTGTTGCTGGTTTTGAAGCTGAAGTTGAAAAGTGGTTGAAGGTCATCCTTGATGCTCCAACTCAGATGGATGCCATCAAAACTTTCTTAGGAAGATAATTATGAACGATTTCATTAAGATCAATCCGCATGACGATGTCATGGTGGTCTTGAAGGATTTCCATAAGGGGGATGTCGTTAACGGCATCACTCTTTTGGATGATGTCAAGATGGGCCACAAGATCGCCTTGCACGATATGGAAAAAGGCCACCATCTCATCAAGTACGGAAATGTCATCGGCGTTTTGTCTGTCGATGTCAAGATGGGTAACTGGATTCACTCTCATAACCTTCATACCTCTCTTGAAGAAGGTGAACCTACCTATCACTACAATAAGAATGTCAGAGAAGAAACTCCTGCTTCTACGAAGACCTGGATGGGCTTTTTAAGAAGTGATGGAGAAGCCGGTACCAGAAATGATTTCTATATCATTCCTACTGTCGGCTGTATCAATAACGTTTTAGAAGAAGTCAAGGAACAGTTCTTAGCTAAGCATCCAGACATGAAGGGCAGAGTCAAGATTTTGGCTCATCCTTATGGTTGCTCTCAGCTTGGCGATGATTTAAAGAACACGGCCACCTTGCTTGCTGCCTTAGCCCACAATCCAAACGCCGGTGGCGTCTTGATTGTCGGTCTTGGTTGTGAAAATAACAGAATGCCAGATTTCCTCAAGGAACTCGGCGATGTCGATGAATCCAGAGTGAAGTATATGCTTTGCCAGGATTATGAAGATGAAATTTTTGAAGCTTTATCCTTAGCTGAAGAAATCTATGATGTCATGAAGGATGACAAGAGAGTCGAACTTCCACTTTCCAAACTCAGACTTGGTTTGAAGTGTGGTGGTTCTGATGGCTTTTCTGGTTTGACTGCTAATCCGCTTGTCGGTCTTGTCTCCGATGTCATCGGTGCCTCTGGTGGTAAGGTCGCTCTTACCGAAGTGCCAGAAATGTTTGGCGCTGAACAGATGCTCATGAACAGAG
>OMRU01000112.1 GCA_900313465.1 uncultured Clostridia bacterium | reverse complement strand
TGAATTCATTTCTCTTGGCTTCATCTTTCTGGCTGTCGACCCATAACTGATGAATTCTTTCAGCAGCTTTCTGCTGTTCTTCATTTGGAGCAGATAATCTGTTGTTGTTGAAGATATCAGCAACAAGAATCTGAACTCTCTTTAATTCATTATTGGCAGCAAAGACATATCTGGCCTTGGTTTCAGCATCATCATAGCAGAAGACAAGATTGAACTTGTATGGGTTGTTCTGATCTTCTGGATTTGGAATGTTGAACTGAACACCAGAGTTGGTCTGACCGGATAACAACTGGGCACCAGCAGCGATGGTCTGATAAGAAGGTAATAATCTGTTGGCCAACAGTTCAGTGATCATATCGACTCTGGCTCTGACAGTCTGATCGTTACCGACGATAAGTCTTAAATGTTTGGAGTCTGGAGTGACAGAGAAGAGGTACTGACCACCAAAAGAAAGAGAGACACAAGTGACGAAGTAAATCTTGGAAACATAATCGAAATAACGATAGATTTCCATCATGGTGATGTCTCTTCCGATAGAAGACTTTAACTTGACTTCAACACCGTTGTTTTCTAACTTGTTTTCAAGAAGAATCTCATATTCATGAGTTTCACCAGTGATGAGAGGAGCCTTGTCCAAACCTAATCCTGGCTTGACGTCTCTATCATAATGTCTGGTCTTTTCCACAGCCTTCTGAATATCGTTGATTTCGACAGCAGTGCCATCTTCCTTGACGTTGAAGACACGATAGACAAGAAGAGGCATATCGGCACCTAAACAATAGCAGTCGGTGGAACCGTCTTCCTGTTTTTCACTGTAGACTAAATCTAATTTAGCTGTTCTTTTAAAAACAAAATTCTGAGCAGTCTGATCGGCTACTTCCTGAATCTTAGTAAGCATTTCCTGTTCGGTCATAGTTAAAGTTCTCCTTTTTGAATAGCTTGCACACGAATATACATATTATAGTGTTTTTCCCTTATGATTTCCACTAATTGTTAAAAGCGCTAACAATTGCTGTTTCACGCGTTTTTCCTAAGAAAATTGGTGGGATTATCCCACCAATAGATCAGTTCTTTTTAATCAGATACAAACGAGCACCAAAGTCACCCATCAAGCGCACTCTATCATCATAGCCGACGCCTGACCATTCTTGGGCAAGAACGCAACCCATATCGCCAAGAACACTGCCTGAGGCGATGCCGACTTCTTTTTCGGTAGTCATATTTCTACGCTTGGAAACCGCGGCAATTAAAGTTCCATCCGGATTGATATGGAATGGCAAGACATAGTTGATCAAGTTACCAAATCTCGTTAACGGTATGCTTTCTTTTCTTGTCTCATAATGATAAAGGGTCTCTTCTTCTAAACCAAAACAGCGAAGCCTTTCTTCCATAGGATTTGGTTTCTGAATCTTGGAATAGATGGCAACAAGACTATCTTTTTCGCCTAATGCCTCCATCATCTTTCTTTCTGAGTCGATGTAGGTTCTATCCTGGTATACTTTACCCCATTGCAAAGTCTTGCGATGTTCCTTATAGAATTTGATCTGTGAAGAGATGATACGACAATCTCTCTTGGATAAATCAGATAAATCCAGTTCATAGCCAAGAACACCAAAACAAGCTGTATCAAATTTGGTATCAAAAGGCGTATATCTCAACATCTGATTGCTCGTCTTAGCCGCTACATGATTCGACATGACAGATAAAGGATAGCCTAATAATCCGCCTTCCTGAATCAAGCATCTCTGATAACAATCTGTATCATCACTCATCCAGGACTGTGGGAAGAAACTTAACATACCAAGGTCAAATCGGTTTCCACCAGATGCACAGTTTTCAAATAGAACATCTGGAAATTCTTTCACCAGTCTTCTCAAGACAGAATATAGACCGGTGATGTAATCATAGAAGAAGGTTCCATCGCGATTATCATAATCGGAGATATCGCGGTTATAATCCCATTTCAGATAGGAGATATTGCCACTTTTTAACGTGTTGGAAACGGACTGGTAGACAAAATCCTGAACTTCCTTGTTACGCAAATCTAAAACATACTGATAACGTCCGATGGATGGTTCATGATAAGCATCATGAATCACCCAATCAGGATGATCGTGATAGGTCTTGGTATCTTCATTGACCATTTCTGGTTCCATCCAGATACCAAACTTCATACCGAGTTTATTGGCAACTGAAGCAAGTTTTCCAAGCCCGCCTGGAAGTTTCTTTTCGTTGACCTGCCAATCGCCAAGTCCATGGCCGTCATCGTTACGAGTAGAAAACCAGCCATCATCAAGAACAAATAATTCCACACCCAAGGAAGCAGCCTTCTTCATAAGATTGATGATCTTTCCTCTGCGGAATTTCATGTTGGTGGCTTCCCAGTTGTTATAGGCGACAGGGCGAGAGGTGTTCTTCCATCTTTCTAAAATGACATGTTCATTGACAAAATCATGGAAGTTTGAAGAAAGGGAATTGATACCATCTTTGGCATACGACATGATGGCTATAGGCGTGATAAAGGATTCATCCTGATTCAGATGTTTGGCAAACAAAGTTGAGGAAATTCCAACCTGAACTCGGATATCACCAAATGAATCCATCTCGACGCTATTTTCAAAATTGGAGGAATACATCAGATTGAAGCCATAGCAGGAACCATGATGATAATTTCCTTCTTTTTCTTTCAGAAGGAAGAATGGATTGTGGCGGTTAGAAGAAGAGCCGCGAAGACTCTCAAGGACAAATCGTCCTGAAGTTAAAGGCTGTTTTTGAATATTCAGTTCACCAGCCCAATTACCAAAAGTAGACCAGAGTTCATATTCTTTGTTGTTGACTAGTGGAAGCTGTAAAGAAGCGAGTTTATTGATGATGATTTCCTTATCGGATTGATTGATGATTCTCGCATACTGAGCAATGACATCCTCTTTTTCAAAAAGGATGTAATGCAAATCAAGAAGAACATGAAGATTCTTCTCTTCAAGATGAAGAATCACTTCTTCATTTCCACCATGTGGGAAAGGTAAGATTTCAAAAGGTTTCACCTCTCTTGATTCCATGCTTTGGAATGTGAAGTCAAAGATAGAAGAAGTCTCACTATTCAAAATGATGGAAGGGGAGAAGAAATCAGACTTACCTAAGGTGGAATAAGCCAGTTTCATATGATCAAGAGAAAGATTGACATACTCTTTACGATACGCGGTCGAGCATCCCTGGTTATATGGATATTTTCTTGTTAGAGAAGCGACTTCATCCAAACTATGAATTCGTCTTCCATAATATTCCACAACCACTTTCTTGATCTCGTTGACATGAAGCAAAAGAGATGTCTTATCTGTCGATAACAAGAAATATTCTTCGTTTTGTTCCAGCATAGTTTTTTCCTCACATTTTCTATTATAGAAGAAAGTCCCACTTCTGAGGTGGGACTATTGTTTATTACGCTTGCGGTGAATGATTTGTATCTTCTCTTACAGGTGTTGCTTCTTTTTCCTTATTTGCTTCTTCAAACTTTTTATAATACTGAAGTTCTTTTTTTTCACAATATCCCCTTTCAGATAACATATAATATATAATTTTTTTTATTATTTTTTTTATAAAAGAACTTGACACAGGGCGATATCTTGAACCAATAGATGCCCATCTTTTAGCGGCAAAATAATTGATTTTTATATCATTCAGCTGTCTTTGATATGCCTCCCATGTTGGTGCTAAATAATCTAATGGAAATATGTCTAAAAATATCCCCTGATTAAAATTATAACTTAATTTTTTCTCTCCTTCTAAAATTCCTGCTGTATCACTATTTCTTAATTGTGCATGTCCACGTAAAGATCCTATATCATTATATTCTGTTTGAAAAAAATAAGGATATGAAAATTCTATCTCTGCTATTTCACATAATTTATTATAATCTTTCCTTAACATCCTTATATCAATATCATCATCCCATGGAATAAATCCTTTATGTCGGACTGCTCCAAGCATTGTTCCACCACTTGCAAAGATCTTAATATCATATTTTTTACACA
>OMRU01000111.1 GCA_900313465.1 uncultured Clostridia bacterium | reverse complement strand
ACTTCTGGCATGATGTTGCCTAAAGCGATTTCGAAGACTTCTAAGGCTGGTTTACCGGTCTTCTTTTCGACCTTTTCGAAAGCACCATAGAGAATGGTCTGGGCAGTACCCTTCTTACCATCGAGCATGATGCGGTTGATCAATCTGGTAACTAACTTAGAGTTATAGATTGGATCTGCTAAAACATCTCTTTTTTCAACTGAACCGTTCTTTCTTGGCATTGTCGTTTACTCCTTACTTCTTCTGGACGCTACCGTCTTTCTTGGTGCCGTATAAGGATCTACCCTGTTTACGATTTTCGACACCGAAGCATTCCATAGCGCCACGAACGATGTGGTATCTGACACCTGGCAAGTCGCGGACACGACCACCACGGATTAAGACAACCTTATGTTCCTGAAGGTTATGACCTTCACCACCGATATAGGCAGTGACTTCATAGCCGTTAGACAATCTGACTCTGGCGTACTTACGAGCAGCAGAGTTAGGTTTCTTAGGAGTCATAGTACCAACACGGGTGCAAACACCCTTCTTCTGAGGAGCAGCGATAGCCTTCTCCTTCTTGTTAAGAGAATCGAATCTCTTGCCGAGAGCAGGGCTCTTAGATTTGTAGAGCTTATCTTCTCTCTCTTTTCTGACCAACTGGTTAATAGTAGGCATTTTCTTCCCTCCGGATTTTAAATAAATAACCTATCCACATAGCCGGGTGTTTCCGTCTCTTCCCATAAAAAGAGCGGGCTTGGCCCGGAATATGCGACGAAGAAATTATAGTAAAAGGAAAAGTCAATGTCAAAGGTTTTTTAAGAAATTTTGAAACGCCCGGCTAAGCGTGCTTAAAATCGAGCCATTTTTCTAACCTAATATTTATAGAAACAGCCATGGAGAATCCCATGGCTGCAAAGGTCGATTTAGTTTCTTCTATTGGCAAGAAGAAGATAATAAAGAATACGAATGAAGATCCAGATGAAGTCGGTATAAAGACGATACGCGCAATATAAGGCAAGATTTGGATTATCTAATTCACCAGCTTCAGCTAATCTCTTGATGTTATAAGTATCAATACCCACCACGATGACCATGACACCAAACAACACGAATTCTACAATCCAGTAGATCATCTCAGAACCAATAAGGATATTGACTAAGGAGATGGTAAAGACTCCCATAATCAAAGTAGAGATAATCGGAACAAGGAAATTGAAGTTTACCTTGCTGAAGGCTGAAATTAAACCCATGATCAAGAAGATCAGACCTGTAGCAAAGAAAGCGGTAGAAATCGTATAGATACCCTGACTACCAGAACCGGCAAAGACAAGCATGACAGAAGAAAGCAAGACACCCATACCGACAGAATAGATGATATAGCTTGTCAGCATGACCGGGAAGTTTCTTCTGAAGCTCTGAATCGCCATGACGATACCGGCAGGAAGCATCAATACGATAGAGAGAATCATCGCCGTGGAATAACCAGCCATAATCACATTTGGATCTTCGCTTGTCTCAACAAGAGAAACTAACAGATTAGGAATGGTCAAAGAGACCACACCGGTGATTAGCAATCCTAAAGCAAACCACAGATAGACCTTGAACATGGCCACACCCGTTGAAGACATAAGGGGTCTGGTTTCTTTTCTGGATTTTTCGACATGAACATGATACTCTTCCATAATTCACCTCCATTTATGATCAATATAGGATTTGATATCCTACGACATTATATATAAATAAAGAAACAAAAGAAAATGTTATGCCTTGAAATAACTAAAGTTTTGAAAAAGAAAATGCCTGCGATTTCTCGCAGGCATCTGATTGACTTAGATATTTTCTAAGAGTTCCTTGAAGGAAGCACTCTTTAAGGAAGCACCGCCAACTAGGGCACCATCGACATCTTCGGCCTGAAGATAATCGTGGATATTGTTTGGTTTGACAGAACCGCCATAGAGGATCTGAACCTTCTGAGAGGCGACCTTACCAAAGATTTCATTGATGAGGCCACGGATGTAGGAGCAGATATCCTGAGCGATTTCCACGGAGGCGTTCTTACCAGTACCGATAGACCAGACTGGTTCGTAAGCCAAGACGATGTAGGCCATCTGATCCTTGGTTAAACCCTGAAGACCAGTGACGACCTGTTCGCGGATGACATCCTTGGTGATGCCAGCATCATATTCAGCGGCAGTTTCACCAACGCAATAGACAGCGTGCATGTCATTGGCAACCATAGCTTTGATCTTGCGGTTGCAGGTAAAGCTGGTTTCACCTTCATAGGTTCTCTTTTCAGAGTGACCGATGATGGACCAATTGACATCGATTTCCTTAAGCATCGGAATAGAGATGCTGGAAGTATAGGCACCATGGTCAGCATAGTGGCAATCCTGAGCAGCAACAATGAGACCATGAGAATGCTTTTTGACAGCAGCCAAAGATAAGAAGGTTGGAGCAACGCCGAGCATGACACCCTTGTTACGGGCAAGCTTGACTAAGGAAGCGTCCTTGACATCATCGCAGAAAGCATTGGCTTCGGCGATGGTGTGGTTCATCTTCCAGTTGCCCATCAAAAACTTTTTTCTGGCCATGTTTACTTGTCCTCGATGACATCGATGCCAGGTAAGCTACCATTGAACTGGATGAGTTCCAAAGAGGCACCACCACCAGTAGAAACGTGGCTGAAGTCAGCGGTGTAACCGAAGACCTTAGCAGCAGCGGCAGAGTCACCACCACCGATGACGGTGAAAGCACCATTCTTGGTGGCCTTAGCACAAGCTTCGCAGACAGCCTTGGTACCAGCCTGTAAATCTGGATTTTCGAAGATACCCATTGGGCCGTTCCAGAAGATGGTCTTGGCACTGGCGATGATGGAAGCATATAATTCGCGGGTCTTTGGACCGATATCGGCGCCTTCATAACCAGCTGGGAAGTCGACATTGCCGTCTAATTCCTTTAAATCTTCAGCCTTGGCAGAAAGATCATCGAAGTTTAAGCCCTTGGCTAAGATGGTATCGACGGAAAGAACAATCTTACCGGTTTCGAAGCACTTCTTGGCATATTCGAGCTGATCATCTTCGCATAAGGAAGAAGCAACATCGATGCCATAGACAGCCTTCTTGAAGGTATAGGACATACCACCACCGATGAGGATCTTATCGCACTTCTTTAATAAGGAGTCGATAACTTCAATCTTGGAAGAGACCTTGGAGCCGCCTAAGATAGCGACATATGGACGTTCATCTTCCTTTGGAGTGACACAACGGCCTAAGCCCTTGATTTCCTTTTCCATCAAGAAACCGACAGCGGTTTCCTTACCAGCAGCCTTCAAGGCTTCTGGGACACCGAAAGTGGAAGCGTGAGCTCTGTGAGCAGAACCGAAAGCATCCATGACGAAGGCATCGGCTAAGCTAGCCCATTCAGCGGCCAATTCTGGATCGTTCTTTTCTTCACCAGCTTCATAACGGGTGTTCTGCATGACAAGAACATCACCTGGGTTGAGGGCAGCGACAGCAGCCTTTAATTCTTCACCACGGGTAGCCTTGCAGAAGGAGACCTTGACATCCTTGCCAAGAGCTTCATCTAAGTAGCTCTTTAATGGGTTGATGACGATGGAAAGGTCATTCTTCTTCATCTGCTTCTCGATATCTTCCATGGTAGCTTCGCCCTTCTTTAACTTCTTCCAGGCGACCTTGCCGAGGTGAGAGCATAAAACAACTTTAGCGTTGTTCTTCAATAATTCAGCGATAGTTGGGATAGCGGCGTGGATACGGTTATCATCAGAGATGACTTCACCCTTGTGTGGGACGTTGAAGTCAACACGGACTAAAACAGTAAGACCGTTAACCTTTAAATCAGTGACAACTTTTTTCATAAGTGGCTGTTTCTCCTTGTTTTAAATAAGGGCATCCAAATCAATGGATGCCCCGTTTTTCAATTTTGTTAGTGAAAATTACGGTTCAGCAAAGGCTGATATTAGCAATTTTCAGCGAAGTACTTGATAGTACGGACCATCTGAGAGGTGTAGGAGTTCTCGTTCGATCTGGTCTTCGTTGTAACCGAAGGAAGCACCATTGGCATAGACAGCAGAAGCAGCCTTCATGGCAGCGTTGATACCTTCAGCAGTGAGTTCACCATCGAACTTGACAACGGAGGTAAGGATGGTGGTGGAACCAGTTGGAACTGGGACTCTCTGAGCAGAACCGATGAGCTTGCCATTTAATTCTGGGATGACAAGACCGATAGCCTTAGCAGCACCAGTGGAGTTTGGAACGATGTTGGCAGCGCCAGCTCTGGCTCTTCTTAAATCGCCCTTTCTGTGTGGGCCATCGAGGATCATCTGATCGCCAGTGTAGGCGTGGATGGTGGACATGATACCAGACTGGATTGGAGCATAATCATTAAGAGCCTTGGCCATTGGGGCTAAGCAGTTAGTGGTGCAGGAAGCAGCAGAGATGATCTTGTCTTCCTTGGTAAGAGTCTTTTCATTGACACCGAAGACGATGGTTGGAAGATCCTTGCCAGCTGGGGCAGAGATAACAACCTTCTTGGCGCCGGCATTGATGTGAGCCATAGCCTTATCCTTAGAGCAATAGAAGCCGGTGCATTCTAAGACGACATCGACATCTAATTCACCCCATGGTAATTCAGCAGCGTTTGGCTTAGCATAGATGGTGATTTCCTTACCATCGACAGTGATAGAACCTGGTTCTAAGACAGTCTTCTTATCTTCAGCAAGGACTGGTTCCTTGGAAGAGACGGTGTGTAAGTTTTCGCCGATATGGCCAGCATAACCACCCTGAGCAGTATCATACTTGAGAAGGTTAGCTAACATCTTTGGGCTA
>OMRU01000022.1 GCA_900313465.1 uncultured Clostridia bacterium | reverse complement strand
ATTTTAGTTGCCGCGGTTGTTCTGATTGTTATCGTCTTTAGAAAAATCTATAACGCCTTCTTTAATCACATTTGGATGATAGTTGGTGTCGCCATTGCCATCTTTGGTATCATCGCTGCCGTAAATGATGTTATTTTTGGCTTATTGGGTATTCCTTTTGGTATCGCTCTTGCTTGGAGAGCCTTAAAGAATATCAGAAGCGAACATAGATCAAGAAGTTCTTCTTCCTCCTCTTCCTCCCCAAAAAGGTATTCTCATCCTGCACCACCAGCAGATGATGGCGAAGTAGATTTGAAGACTCCTGATGATACAGTTGCATATTGGATTTCTACAGAAATTGAAAGAAGACTACCAGCGGTTACTCCAAGTACCTCTTTATATTGTGATGTCTATGGTAAAGGAACCGCCTATCTTAAGGGTGGCATTACCTTGTGGCATGCCTCTGATGCTAGTTACATTCAAGGTGCCATCAATGATGGCTTCCAGGCTGCCATGGAAAAGGCAGCCAAAGAAGGCTATGACGTCTATGACATGAACCTTGATCCTTCTGCTGTCAGCATTGAAGCTGCCGGTGAATAAAACTGCTTATTGTCCAGAAACCCCCAAGTATCTCTGGAAGAATAACATTTCTTTTGTCCCTGGTCAGTTGGTTCCAGCAAACTAGCTGACAAAAAAAGTCATGTACTCCTTCCTTTATGGAGGTGGTACATGACTTTTTCTATGCCGATTTGATGCTTATTTCTTTAATAAGAGTCTGAACAACTCGACAACCTGTTCATGAGTCGCTTCTCTTGGATTACCAGGATAGCAGGCATCCTTTAAAGCGTCAGAGGCTAAGACATCGAGATCTTCTTCTCTGATTTCTTCACAATAGGTTGGAACACCAACATCACTACCTAATTGTCTGACAGCAGCAATGGCAGCATTGCGGTATTCATCCTGGCTCATATTGGTGGTATCAACACCAAAGGCTTCAGCGATATATTTCAACTTATCACCAGTGGTTTCCTTGTTGAATTCCATGGAGATAGGAAGAAGCATAGCACAAGCTTTGCCATGAGGAACATCATAATGAGCAGAAAGGGTGTGAGCCATGGCGTGATCGATACCTAAACCGACATTGGAGAAACCCATACCGGCGATATACTGACCTAAGGCCATTTCTTCTCTGCCGACTGGATCATTGTTGTAGGCTAAACGAAGATTCTTGGCGATGACCTGGATGGCCTTGAGATGGAACATATCGGATAATTCCCAGGCGCCTCTAGTAGTATAGCCTTCAATGGCGTGAGTCAAGGCATCCATACCGGTAAAGGCGGTTAAGCTCTTTGGCATGGAGGACATCATATCAGGATCGACAAAGGCGACAACAGGAATATCATGAACGTCGACACAGACAAACTTTCTTTCCTTTTCCACATCGGTGATGACGTAGTTGATGGTGACTTCAGCAGCAGTACCAGCAGTGGTTGGAATGGCAAAGATTGGTAAGGATGGGTTCTTGGTTGGAGCGACACCTTCCAAAGAGCGGACATCAGCAAATTCTGGGTTGGTCAAGATGATACCGATACCTTTGGCAGTATCCATGGAAGAACCACCACCGATGGCGATGATGAAATCAACTTTGGCTTCTAAAGCGGCTTTGACACCAGAGGTGACATTTTCGATGGTTGGGTTTGGTTTGATGTTGTCATAGATGGTATAAGCGATACCAGCTTTATCTAGTAAATCTGTGACTTTGGCAGTGACACCAAACTTGATCAAGGATGCATCAGAGCAGACTAAAGCCTTCTTGAAACCTCTGTTCAATGCTTCAGGAACAACGTTTTCAATTGCTCCATGTCCATGATAGGAAGTTTCATTCAAAACGAATCTATTTGCCATAAACGGCCTCCTTTTAATTCTTCTTTTATTATAAGCGCAACCAAGGATAAAACTAAGACTTACTAAACGATTGTTTACCTTGATGACAAATATGCATTTCAAAGAGGGCCTCTTTGAATAAATGAGCAAAAATAAACAAAAAAACATGATGTTTTATGACAAATCCTTTTCGATTTGTTAGTATATTTATGTGAAACAAATATTGAATCTTGACGCCCACAATTACATAGGTAACGAAGAAGTGGTTTTTCGCCAGACCGTGCGAGGAATTATTTTTGATGGAGACAAACTTTTCTTAGTACAATCTAAGTTTGGTGAAGTTAAATTACCAGGTGGAGCCGTGGAAGGAAATGAGAGTGATGAAGAAGCTCTCATCAGAGAAATCAAAGAAGAACTAGGACGAAACGTCATTAAAGAATCTATTGTAGAATTCGGTTATGTCAACGAAAAAAGAAAGTCGACCAGAGACAATCATGTCTTCCATCAGATCAGCCGACTATATTTTTGTAAGGTCACGGATGAAATTGGTATCAAACATTGGACCAAGAAGGAAAAAAGATATGGCATGCATGTGGTAAAACTGACCTTGAAAGAGGCTGTTGCCATCAATAGAAGAGTCCTCTATAAACAAAACCGTTCCAGCGAGAGATTCAATCCTCGTGAATTTAAAACCATGGTCGCATTAAGAAACTACATCGCTGAACATCCAGAGATGATGGACCATAAATAATATTGCCAAAAAACAAAGAAAATGAAACAATATTAAGGACACTTTAAAAGGAGTCAAAACAATGTTAAATAAAGATCAAAGAGCAAGATTGAGTCTGTTAAGAACGATGGCCGGTGAAGAAGTCTCTAAGAAAGAAGCCTTACAGGCTCTTGAGGAAAACTTCTGGGATAGCGCCATGGCTTTGGAATGGATCAGACGTAAAAGAGTAGACGAGAATGCTTCCATTGAAGAATTCCATCAGAAATACGAAACCGCCAGAGCTCAGGCTGCTGCCGCTCTTCCGGAAGATCGTTATGATGTCGCGGATAGCAAGAAGCAATCCGAAGGTAGCAACAGAGCTGCTCGTCGTGCTGCCAAGAAAAACAAAAACAAGAAGAAATAAAATCGACGCAACCTTTCTAGGTTGCGTCACTTTTTTATAGTAAATGTGCTCTTAATTCTTCAGCCGACTTTTCAGATAAGTAAGAAGGTGGAATATCAAGGATAGTCTTACATCCACTCATTCCTTCCTTGTTCATGCGATATGCGGCTCTGGCTATTGCGACAAGGACGCTGGCGGTGAATTCCGGATTGGAATCTAACTTCAGACTGTATTCGATGATGTGATTATGTTCTTTATCAACACCAGTCTTGCCAGTGCGGAAGACAAAGCCACCATGGGCCATGCCGGTGTGATTCTTCATGAATTCTTCTTCGGAGATGAAATGAACGGTAGTGTCATAATCTGCGAAGTAGTTTGGCATCTCTTTGATTTCTTTTTCAATCAAAGCGGCATCGGCACCTTCTTCAAGGACGACGAAGCATTCTCTGGTGTGCTTTTCTCTGGTGGTGAGCTCTGGATTCTTACCAGAACGGACGGCATCTAAAGCGGATGGAACCGGAATGGTGTACTGCTTGGCGTTTTTGACACCCTTGATTCTTCTGATGGCATCAGAATGTCCCTGGGAGACACCCTTACCCCAGAAGGTATAATCTTTGCCATCTGGTAAGATGGCGTTAGCATAGACTCTGGCAAGCGAGAACATGCCTGGGTCCCAACCGGCGGAGATGACAGAAATCTTGCCACCTTCCTTGCTAGCCTTATTGACGTTTTCAAAGTGCTCAGGGATTCTGGCATGAGTATCAAAACTATCCACGACATTGAAGTCTTTTGCATAGCGTGGCGTGATGATAGGAAGATCGGTGGCTGAACCACCACAAATGACAAGAACATCTATCTTGCCTTTAAAGGATTCAATCTCATCAACGGCGAGGACTGGAACGTCCTTGCTTAAGATGTGTAAGGACTTAGGATCTCTTCTGGTGAAGACGGCCACAAGTTCGATGTCCTTGGCGGCATTTGTAGCAATCTCAACACCTTTACCAAGATTGCCATATCCCATAATTGCTAATTTGATACTCATATCTATTCTCCTAAAATGATTTTATAAAAGCTCTCCGAAGAGAGCTTGGTTTATTTAGATGACACCGTGGAACATCATCGCATCGGCGACTTTTTCGAAACCGGCGATGTTGGCACCTAAGACATAATTGCCTTCGTGACCATATTTCTTGGCAGCATTATCAATATTGTGATAGATGTTGACCATGATGCCTTTTAACTTGGCATCGACTTCTTCTCTCGTCCAGAAGAGTCTCTGAGAAGACTGAGCCATTTCCAAAGCGGAAGTGGCGACGCCACCAGCGTTGGCAGCCTTGGCTGGAAGGAAGACAATACCCGCAGCCTGATAGACAGCGATGGCTTCTAAGGTAGATGGCATGTTGGCACCCTCAGCGACATATTTGACGCCATTGGCAACAAGAGCCTTGGCGGATTCTTCGTCGATTTCATTCTGAGTGGCGCATGGTAAGGCAACATCGCATTTGATCTTCCAGATACCCTTGATGTTTTCATCATAGGTGGCAGTTGGAACCTTATCGAGATATTCCTTGATTCTGCCTCTGTGTCCAAGCTTGATATCCTTGATGATATCTAACTTGATACCTTCTGGATCATAGATGTAGCCGTTGGAGTCATACATGGCAACAACCTTACCGCCTAACTGATTGACCTTTTCAGCGGCGAAGATGGCGACATTGCCAGAACCGGAGATGACGACAGTTTTACCCTTGAAGGAATCATTTCTGACCTTCATGGCTTCTTCGGTGATATAGACAAGACCATAACCGGTAGCTTCGGTACGAATCAAAGAACCACCATAGCTTAATCCGCGACCGGTCAAGACAGCGGTATGAGTATCGGTAAGTCTCTTATACTGACCAAAGAGATAACCGATTTCTCTGGCACCGACACCGATATCACCAGCTGGGACATCAGTATCTGGGCCGATATATTTATATAATTCAGTCATGAAGGACTGACAGAAGTTCATGACTTCTAAATCTGTTTTGCCTTTTGGATCAAAGTCGGAACCGCCTTTGCCGCCACCGATAGGAAGACCGGTAAGGGAGTTCTTCAAGATCTGTTCAAAAGCTAAGAATTTCAAGATGGAGAGATTGACGGATGGGTGGAAACGAAGGCCACCCTTGTAAGGGCCAATTGCATTGTTGAACTGGATGCGGTAACCGCGATTGACCTGAATCTTACCATTTCTGTCAACCCATGGGACAGAGAACATGATGATTCTGGTTGGTTCAACGTATCTTTCAAGTAAACTGGCTTTTTCGTATTCAGGATGCTGATCAATGATAGGCTTTAAAGAAGTGAGGATTTCAGTAGCTGCTTCGATAAACTCCGGCTGGTCTGCGTTCTGCTCTTTCAAATGCGACAACACACGCTCGACATAGTCCATATTTAAACGGCCTCCTTTTTAAAAAATACGAAGTTAAGTGTAACACAACACATTGTATTGGAAAAATATGAATGTTCAAAAAAATAAATTTAGAAAACAAGAAAGCGATACCACGGAAAAGTGTAAAGTGGGTTTGATAACAAAGATTGAAAAAAGTTTAAAATTTTATGTGTTTTTTACCCATTTGAGAAAGGTAAGAGAAACAATTATAGGAAAGTTGGTTGATCTAAGCTTTGACTGATTTCACTTGAGGTGACGAATAGGAATATCTCATTGTTATGGACATCGGCGTCTTTTTCGACGTTCTTCTGACCTTTGGACTGAATATAGCCATAAATGATTTCACCTAAAATGGAGATGGAAGCAAAGACGGTTTCTTTGGTATGTAACTTCATGATGGCAGAACCACAACGTGATTCCACGCCATCTAAATCATACCAGGTTACATTTTCCTCTTTGATGGGATAAAGAAATACCATCCCGAGATATTGAATTTTCATCGCATACATATTCAGTACCTATTAATATCTGTGGCTATATTGTAACTCTTTCTCGATAAAAAGAAACGTTCCTAGAGAAAGATTGTGCTGTCAAAACGGATGCCTGACACAAGGAAAAACGCATTGAAACCTCTTTCTTGACTTTACTATCAGAAAATTTCTTTCCTTATGGTAAGATACTAGTGTCGTTTTTTAACATCGTTGGTTCTTATATAATAGCTTAAATGTGGTAAGCAAGTTTCTACCTCTTGACCGTAAATCGAGAGACTATGAGATCAAAAAGATGAAAAACTTTTTTGAGTTTTTTTCTTTTTGGGCTTATCCATCAAAACGGATGGTACATCACAATGAGAAAAAAACAGAAACAAGGACGTCTCAGCGCTATTATTCCTTGCTTTCGCATGAATCGAAACCATCAAGACAGAGCCCTTAGTAGGACTCTGCCTTTTTTTGTGTTCTAGGAGGAAAATACAATGGTTAAAGTCGGTGTCATTATGGGCTCAAAGAGTGATTATGAAGTCATGAAGGGTGCTTGTGAGATGTTGGATTTCTTCGGCGTTGAATACGAAAAGAAAATTGTCTCTGCACATCGCACTCCCGAATATATGGTGGAATATGCCAAGAGTGCAAAATCTCGTGGTATCAAGGTCATCATCGCTGGTGCCGG
Organism: uncultured Clostridia bacterium; assembly: GCA_900313465.1. Taxonomy (GTDB): domain Bacteria; phylum Bacillota_I; class Bacilli_A; order RFN20; family CAG-288; genus Enterosoma. The sequence goes on along the minus strand of OMRU01000022.1, from coordinate 11,277 downwards.
TGGAGCCGCTCATCTACCTGGTATGACTGCGGCTATGACTATTCTTCCTGTGGTGGCTGTTCCGGTGAAATCTTCTAATCTCTCCGGTTGGGACTCTCTTCTTTCTATCGCCCAGATGCCTGCGGGTATTCCTGTTGGTACCATGGCGATCAACGGTAGCAAGAATGCGGCTTTATATACTGTCTCCATTTTGGCTTTATCTGATGAAGAATTGTCCAAGAAATTAGAAGACTTCCGCAATCAACAGACAAAGGATGTATTGGAAAGTGTCTTATAACATTGGCATCATCGGTGGCGGACAATTGGGAATGATGATGTGTGAGGAGGCTAAGAAGCTTGGCTTAACCACCATCGTTCTTGATCCTAGCAGTGATTGTCCTTGTTCCACTGTTGCAGATGAACTCATCGTTGGCGAATATAACGACATCGCTAAGCTTGATGAACTAGGACAGAAAGCTGACCTCCTCAGTTATGAATTTGAAAATGTGGATGGTAAGGCCCTGGAGATGCTTCATGGTAAATACCATATTCCTCAAGGAATCATGCCACTTCTTGATTCACAAGATCGCTTAAGAGAAAAAGATAATGCCAATAGACATGGTCTTCCCACTGTCGGATATAGAAAGATTGATAGTCTATCTGACTTAAATAAGGCTATTGCTGAACTTCATTATCCATTGATCTATAAAACGAGAAGAGATGGTTATGATGGTCATGGTCAGGTCGTCTTGAAAAGTGATGAGGATATCAAGAAGGTACTTCCTTATCTAGAGAATCATGTCTTAGGCATCGTAGAAGAAAAACTCGCCTTTGATTATGAATGTTCCTTGATCATGATTCGTTCTAAAGATCAAATCATTCACTTCCCAGTAGGAAGAAACATTCATAAAGATGGCATTCTTGATATCTCAGCTGTCCCTCTCGATGTAAGTAAGGACACATTAGATGAGATGATCAAGAAGAGTGAAGACTTCATGATCAGCGCTGATTATTATGGCATATTGACGATTGAATACTTCGTCAAGGATGATAAGTTCTATTTCAATGAGATGGCCCCTCGCCCTCACAACAGTGGGCACTACACCATTGAAGGATGTAATACCAATCAGTTCAGGGAATTGGATAAATTCCTGATTGGTAAAAAGATGGATGAACCTCAACTTCTTGCCCCTACCCTGATGAAGAACATTCTAGGTCGCGATATGAAGAATCTTGCCAAGTTAGAAGCAATTCCTTCTAGTCATCTTCATATGTACCACAAGAGTGAAGAAAGACCATTAAGAAAATTAGGTCATATCACTTATACAAACCTGACGTTAGACGAATATCTATCTTATAAAGAAAAGTTAAATATCGAGGATTAAACATGAAAAAAAGAATCTTTGTCGAAAAGAAAGAAGGTTTCCGTGTTGAGGCGAGTTCTCTTTTAGAAGAGTTGAATTCTAACTTAGGTCTGCAGTTGAAGAATCTCAGATTCATCAACATCTATGATATTTTCAATATCAATCCTGATTTATTAGAAAAATCTCTTTATTCCGTCTTTGGTGAAATCGTCACTGATGAAGTGTTCGAGAAGATTGATTTAAAGAAGGAAAAGTATTTAGCGGTCGAATATCTCCCAGGTCAGTTTGACCAGAGAGCTGCTCAGGCAGAAGCCTGTTTGAAGTTGATCGACCCGAAGTGCAGAGCCAGAATCAAATCTGCCAAACTTGTTATTTTCGATAAGGATGTTTCCGATGAGGATTTAGCTAAGATCACCAACTATTATGTCAACGCGGTCGAATCCAGAGTCAAGGTCATGAAGGCTTTCAATGAATTCAGTCAACCTGAAATCAAAGAAGTCAAGGTTTTGAGCAATCTTCGCAAGCTGAAAGGCGAAGAATTAGATGAGTTCATTGCTGAATATGGCTTAGCCATGAACAGAGATGACTTACAGTGCGTCATCGACTACTTCAACAATGAAGGTCGTGATCCATTTGAAACTGAACTGAGAATCTTAGATACCTATTGGTCTGATCATTGCCGTCATACCACCTTCACCACCAAATTGACTGAGATCACTATCGATGAATCTTTCATTTCCAAGGAATTGAATGAAGCCTATGATCTCTATCTCAAGATGAGAGAAGATTTAGGAAGAAAAGATAAAGATGTCTGTTTGATGGATATGGCTACTATCGCTGCCAAATACTTAAGAAAGCACGGCTTTTTGGATGATCTTGAAGTCAGCGAAGAAAACAATGCTTGTTCTATCTATGTCAATGTTCATGAAAACAACGAAGAAGTCAAATGGCTTTTACAGTTCAAGAACGAAACTCACAATCACCCAACTGAAATCGAACCATTTGGTGGTGCTTCCACTTGTCTTGGCGGTGCCATCCGTGACCCACTTTCTGGTAGATCCTATGTCTATCAGGCTATGAGAGTCACCGGTTCTGGTGATATCTATCAGTCTTATGAGGATACTTTAGAAGGTAAACTTCCACAGAGTGTCATCTCTACCAAGGCTGCCCAGGGTTATTCCAGTTATGGTAACCAGATCGGTTTAGCTACCACTCACGTCAAGGAAATCTATCATGATGGCTATGTTGCCAAGCGTCTTGAAGTCGGCGCTGTTGTCGGCGCAGTCAGAGCCAAGGATGTTAGAAGAGAATCTCCAGTTGCTGGCGATGTCATCTTGATGTTAGGTGGAAGAACCGGTCGTGATGGTATCGGTGGTGCTACTGGTTCTAGTAAGAAACATAACATCCACTCTATTGAAACCTGTTCTAGCGAAGTCCAGAAGGGCAACGCTCCAGAAGAAAGAAAAATCGAACATCTCTTCAGAAGAGAAGAAGTCTGCAGACTAGTCATCTATCTTGACAGAGTTCCAGTCAAATATACTGGCTTAAACGCCACTGAACTTGCCATTTCCGAATCTCAGGAAAGAATGGCTGTTGTCGTTGAACCAAAGGACGAAGCCAAATTTGTCAAATATTGTCACGAAGAAAATATCGAAGTCACTCACGTTGCTGAAGTGATCGCTGAACCTGTCTTGAAGATGTATTATCACGACACCTTGTTTGTCAACATCAAGCGCAGCTTCATCGATTCTGCTGGTGCTAAGCACACTTCCAAGTGTCATCTTGTCGCCCGTGAAGAAAAAGATATCTTCCATCGTGAAATCAGTAACCTTAAGAAGGACGGCCTTGCTCTTCTTGCCGACAAGAATGTCGCTTCCCAGAAGGGTTTGGTGGAAATGTTTGATGCCACCATTGGACGTTCTACCGTCTTGATGCCTTATGGCGGTAAGTATCAGTTATCTGAAACCCAGGTCTCTTGTCAGAAACTTCCTGTCGGCAACAACAAGAACACCACTGACGCTTCTATCATGGCTTATGGTTATGATCCATTTGTCTCTGAGATTTCTCCATTCTTAGGTGCCCAATATGCGGTAATCGATTCTATTGCCAAGGTTGTCGCTGCTGGTGCTTCTTATGAGAAGATGCGCTATTCCTATCAGGAATACTTTGAAAAGATGACCTGCCCAGAAACTTTCGGTAAGCCATTTGAGAGTTTGCTTGGTGCTATCAAGGCACAGAATGATTTCAAGCTCGCTTCTATTGGCGGTAAGGATTCCATGTCCGGTTCCTTTGATAACCTCCATGTCCCACCGATGCTTATGGCTTTTGGTATCACCATGGTGGATGCTAGAGATGTCATCTCTACCGACTTCAAGAAAACCGGTAACTACTTATATCTCATCAAGCATAATAATTTCGAATATGTCCATTCCAAGATTTTGGATAAGACCATCGTCTCTGGTTTTGCTTTAGGCTTTGGTGGCTTACTTGAAGCCTTGGTCAAATGTTCCTTAGGCTCTCGTATCGGTTTTAATGTTTCTTATGATGAAGACAAAGTCTTAGATAAATCCTATGGTTCCATCCTTGTTGAATCTAAGACTGAACTCGATTATCCAAACGCTATCTTCTTAGGTAAGACCAAGAAGAACTGCTATCGCATCAACGATACCAAGTTCAGCTTTGATGAACTCTACCAGGCTAACTTCAATGGCTATACCAAGGTCTATAAGATTAATACCGATGCTCATAATGAAGCCTATAGCAAGGAAGTGGTCAAACCAGTTGCCACCTATCCATTTGATGCCATCAACAAACCTCTGGTCTACATCCCTGTCTTCCCAGGTACCAACTGCGATTATGATTCCAGCAAAGCCTTCATCAAGGCTGGCGCCAAGGTCAAGACAACGGTCTTCAAGAACCAGACCAGTCGCGATGTCCATAATTCCATCAAGGAGATGAAGAGATGGATCGACAATGCCAACATCTTTATGCTCGCTGGTGGTTTCTCGGCTGCTGATGAACCAGATGGTTCTGGTAAGTTCATCGCCAACATCCTAAACAACGTGGAAATCAAAGAAGCCTTGACTCGCCTTTTGGAAAGAAAAGGTTTGATCTTAGGTATCTGCAATGGTTTCCAGGCTTTGATCAAGTGCGGTTTACTTCCTTATGGTAAATTCGATGCGTTAAGCAAAGATTCCCCAACTCTCTTCAGAAACGATATCAACCGTCATATCTCTCATATCGCTTCTACCAGAGTTGCCAATATCAACTCTCCATGGTTGAAAGGCTTCAAGACTGGTGATGTTCATCAGGTTGCTATTTCTCATGGTGAAGGTAAGTTTGTCTGCTCTGAAGAGATGGCAAAATCCTTATTTGACAGAGGTATGGTCGCCTTCCAGTATTGCGATCCAGAAGGCAATATCGCTACCGATAGCACCTATAACTACAACGGTTCCACCTATGCCATTGAAGGTATCATCTCTGAAGATGGTCTCATCTTGGGTAAGATGGGCCACTCTGAGAGATATGAAACCAACAACTTCAAGAATATCTATGGCGACAAGGATCAGAATATCTTCCGCAACGCCGTGAACTATTTCAGAAAGAAGTAATCAAGGAGATCCGAATCATGCAACAATTGGATTTGTTTTATGAAGGTAAGGCGAAGAAGATCTATCACACGGATGATCCGGATCTCATCATCATTCATTTCAAGGATGACGCCTCTGCCTTCAACGGCATCAAGAAAGCGCGTATCAAGAACAAGGGTATCATCAACAATGAAATCTCCGAGATCATCTTCCAGGAACTAGCAAAAGAAAACATTTCCTCTCACTTCATCAAGCGTCTGAATGACCGCGATATGTTAGCCAAAAAGCTAGATATCATCCCTCTTGAGATTGTAGTCAGAAACGTCATCTCCGGTTCGATGGCGAAACGCTTAAATCTCAAAGAAGGCGAAGTGATTAATAATACCATCTATGAGTTATGTCTCAAGAACGATAAACTTGGTGATCCACTTCTCAATCGTCACCATGCTGTCGCCCTTCATCTTGCCACCTATGAGGATTTAGATAAGATGATGGAAGAGACCATCAAGATCAACCAGGCGCTGAAGAAGTTATTTGATAGCGTCAACATCACCTTGGTTGATTTCAAGATTGAATTTGGTAAGGACAAGGATGGAAATATCATCCTGGCGGATGAAATTTCACCAGACTCCTGCCGCTTGTGGGATAAGACCACCAAGGAAATCTTAGATAAGGATCGTTTTAGAAGAGATTTAGGTGATGTCATTCAGGCTTATCAGCAGGTGTTGGAAAGATTAAAAAACAGAAAGTAAGGTTATATGGAAAATATTGAGATATTAAAAGGCTTGCATGAGGAATGTGGTGTCTTTGGCGTTTATAACGTTTCTAATGCCGCCCAGAACATGTACTTTGGCCTACACTCCTTACAGCACCGCGGTCAGGAAGGATGCGGCATGGTTGTCGTCAGTGACGAGGGTAAACTCTCTCGCGTCAAAGGCGAAGGCCTGGTCAGTGAAATCTTCACCCAAGAAAGACTAGATAGTCTTCCTGGGAAGACCGGGATTGGCCATGTTCGTTATGCGACTTCAGGCGGTGGTGGTATCGAGAACGTTCAACCATTCCTCTTTCGTCATCACGGTGGTGACTTTGGTCTTGCCCATAATGGCAACCTAGTCAACTCCGCTGAACTGAAATCCTATCTTGAAGATCAGGGCTCCATCTTCCAGTCGACATCCGACTCGGAAATCTTGGCTCACTTGATCAAGAAGGATAACCCGGGGACCAAGCGTGTTGATGTCATCATCAATGCATTAAACCTTCTTGAAGGTGCCTTTGCCTTCTTGATCGTCACTAAGGATCGTCTTTATGCCTGTCGTGATAAATATGGTCTTAGACCTTTGTCGCTTGGCAAACTTGATGATGGATATGTGGTGGCTAGTGAGACTTGTGCCTTAAATGCGGTTGGCGCCACCTTCATAAGAGATGTCAAACCAGGTGAGGTTGTCACCATCGATGAAGAAGGTCTTCATTCTTATGAATACTCCAAATACAAACGCCACTATATGTGCGCGATGGAATATATCTATTTCTCCAGACCAGACAGCGATATTGAAGGCTTGAATGTCCACGCCTTCCGCAAGGAATCGGGTAAGGCGTTATATCGTCAGGCTCCAGTGGATGCGGATATCGTCATCGGTGTTCCAGATTCTTCTTTATCGGCGGCTATTGGTTATGCTGAGGAAAGTCATATTCCTTATGAACTTGGCTTGGTGAAGAACAAATATATCGGAAGATCGTTCATTCAACCTAACCAAGAGATGCGTGAAAAGGCCGTCAAATTGAAATTGTCTCCGGTTATCAGCATCGTTAAAGATAAACGTGTTGTCTTAATTGATGATTCGATTGTTCGTGGAACAACCAGTCGAAGAATCATTAAGATGCTACGCGATGCTGGCGCCAAGGAAGTCCATATGCGTATCGCTTCTCCGCAGATTATTTCTCCTTGTTTCTATGGTGTTGATATCTCCACTTATGATGAACTGATTTCCGCTCATCATACCATCGAGGAAGTCAAAGAGATGATCGGGGCGGATTCCTTAGCCTTCTTAAGTAAAGAATCTCTCTTTGAAGTTTCTCATCGTTTGCAGTTATGTGTCGCTTGTTTCACAGGTAAGTATCCAACAGAACTCTACTCCTCCATTGAAGACGCGAATAAAGATCATAAATTTTAGAGGTAAATAACATGGCTATTGATTATGAAAAAGCAGGCGTTAGTCTAGAAGCAGGTTATGATGTTGTCAGACGTATCAAGAAACACGTCAACTCTACCAGAAGAGTCGGTTCCATGGGTGGAATTGGTTCCTTTGGCGGTATGTTTGATTTGACTGCCTTGAATATCAAGGAACCGATTCTTGTCTCTGGTACCGATGGTGTTGGTACCAAGTTGAAGATTGCTTTTGAGATGGATAAGCACGATACCATCGGTATCGATGCTGTTGCTATGTGCGTCAATGATGTTCTTGCCCAGGGTGCTGAACCACTTTTCTTCCTCGACTATGTCGCGGTTGGCAAGAATGAACCAGCCAAGGTTGACGCCATCGTCGCTGGTGTTGCTGAAGGCTGCAGACAGGCGGGTTGCGCCCTTGTTGGTGGTGAGACTGCGGAAATGCCAGGTATGTATGGTAATGGCGAATATGATATCGCTGGTTATACCACGGGTGTTGTGGAAAAGTCCAAGCTCATCGATGGCACCAAGGTCAAAGTCGGTGATGTCTTGTTAGGTATTGAATCTAGCGGTGTTCATTCCAACGGTTTCTCTTTGGTTAGAAAGATTATCAAGGATGCCAACCTCGATTTAAAGGAAGTCTATCCTGAATTGGATGAAAACAAGACTTTAGGTGAGGTCTTGCTTACTCCAACCAACATCTATTGTAAGGAAGTCTTGGAAGTCATCCGCGCTTTACCAGTTCATGGTGTTGCCCATATCACCGGTGGTGGTTTTGATGAAAATATCCCCCGTATCTTATCTGAAGGTCAGGGTATCTATGTCAAGGAAGGAACCTGGCCAATCTTACCTGTCTTCCAGTTCCTTGAGAAGAAGGGCAAGATTGAACATAGAGAAATGTTCAACATCTACAACATGGGTATCGGTATGATCTTAGCCATTGACAAAGCCGATGTTGCTAAGGCTCAGGAAATCTTAGCTAAGGCAAATCGTAAGACTTATGTCATTGGTAAGGTCACAGCTAACCCAGGCGTTGAAATTGAATTGTTAAAGTAGGTAAAAGTATGAATTTAGCCATATTTGCCAGTGGAAACGGAACGAACTTCGAAGCGATCTGCAAGGCTGTGGAAGAAGGAAGAATTCATCATGCCACAATTAAACTTTTGATTGTGGATCATGAAGATGCTTATGCCATTACCAGAGCCAAGAATCATCATATTCCTTATGAAGTCGTTCTCTTGAAGAACTTTGCTTCCAAGAAAGAATACGAGGAACATATCCTCTCATTGCTTAAAGAAAATGAGGTTGACCTTATTTGCTTAGCGGGATATATGAAGATTATCACTTCCGTTCTTCTTGAAGCCTATCCTGATAAGATCATCAACATTCATCCCGCCCTTCTTCCTTCTTTTAAAGGTGCACACGGTATTCAGGATGCCTTTGATTATGGATGCAAAGTCTTTGGTGTTACCATTCACTATGTTTCTGCCCAGCTCGATGGTGGAAAGATTATCGCTCAGAAAGCCTTCGAGTATTATGGCTCAGATGTCGATGAATTAGAAAGCAAGATTCATGCTGTTGAGCATGAGTTATATCCAAGTACGATTGAAAAGCTCATCAAGGAGGAAGAGTAAATGAGAAGAGCATTGATCAGTGTTTCCGATAAGACTGGTGTTGTCGAATTCGCTAAGAAGTTAGAAGCCCTCGATTTTGAAATCATCTCTACTGGTGGTACCAAGAAAGCTTTGGATGCCGCTGGTGTCAAAACTATCTCCATTGAGGATGTCACAGGTTTCCCAGAAATCCTTGATGGCAGAGTCAAGACCCTTCATCCAAAGGTTCATGGCGGTCTTCTTGCCAGACGTGATTTAAAGGAACATATGGATACCATCAAGGAACATGATATCAAGCCTATCGACCTGGTTTGTGTCAACCTCTATCCATTCAAGAAGACAGTGGAAAGTGGTGCTCCTCTTGATGAAGTCATCGAAAACATCGATATCGGTGGCCCATCCATGGTTCGTTCTGCTTCCAAGAACTATAAGGCTGTCACCATCGTCACTGATCCTAGCGATTTTGCTAAGGTCATCAAGGAATTTGAAGAACTTGGCGATACTACCTTAGAAACGAGAACCTATCTCGCTGCCAAGGCTTTCAGAACCACCGCCAATTATGATGCCATGATTTCTTCTTATCTATCCAATCTTGTCGGTTCTGAATTCAATGAGACTTTGACTCTTTCTTATGAACTTGCTCAGTCTCTTCGCTATGGTGAAAACCCACATCAGAATGCTGCCTTATATAAAGGCCCATATACTTCCTGGTCCTTGGTTCACGCGAAACAGCTCCAGGGCAAGGAATTATCTTATAACAACATTCAGGATGGTAATGCCTGTTTAAACCTCCTCATGGAGTTTGAAGAACCAACTGCCATCGCCTTAAAGCACATGAATCCATGTGGTGCTGCTTCGGCTAAAAATATCTATGAAGCCTGGGATAAGGCTTATGAAGCGGATCCCGTTTCCATCTATGGTGGTATTGTCGCTTTCAATAGACCAGTTGATGCTACTCTCGCTACTGCCATCATGGACAAAAAGGTCTTCTTAGAAATCATCATGGCTCCATCCTATACTCCTGAAGCCATGGAAATTTTAGCCAAGAAAAAGAATTGCCGTATCATGGAAGTCGATATGACCACTCCATTTAAAGATAAGAAGATGGCTTTGACTATCAACGGCGGTCTTCTCTATCAGGATCTTGATTTGGATATTTGGAAAGACGAAGACCTCAAGGTGGTTACCAAGAAGCAACCAACCGAAGAAGAAAAGAAGGATCTTCTGTTTGCTATGAAGTGCGTCAAGCATGTCAAATCTAACGCCATCTTAGTCGCTCATGATCAGACTATCGCTGGTGTTGGCGCTGGTCAGATGAACCGTGTCGGTTCTGCTGAGATCTCTTTAGAATGGGCTAAGAAACAGGGTAAGACTAGTCTTGTTCTTGCCTCTGATGCTTTCTTCCCATTTGATGATACTGTCACTCTGGCTAGCAAGTATGGTGTTACTGCCATCATCCAGCCAGGTGGATCCATCCGCGATGAAGATTCCATCAAGAAGTGCGATGAACTTGGCATTAGTATGATCTTCACCGGCATGAGACATTTCCGTCATTAATCAGGTAGTCATCATGAAGGTCTTAGTGATTGGTAGCGGTGGCAGAGAACATGCCATCATCGATAAATTGAGCGCCTCTCCTTTTGTCGATAAAATCTATGCCGCTCCTGGTAATGACGGCATGGCTAAGCAAGCCGAACTGGTTGCCATCGGCGATACAGATGTCGATGCTTTGGTCGCTTTTGCTCTAGAAAAGAACATTGATCTGACTGTGGTTGGCCCTGAAGTCTCTCTAGCCGCTGGTGTTGTTGACGCTTTTAAGGCTAAGGGATTAAGAATCTTTGGCCCTGATAAAAAAGCCGCCAGAATTGAATCCTCTAAGGAATATGCTAAGGAACTGATGAAGAAATATCATATTCCTACGGCTAAGTTTCAGTCCTTCTCTGATTATGATGAAGCATTAGCTTATGTCAGAGAAAAAGGAGCCCCAATTGTCATCAAGTATGACGGCTTAGCCGCTGGTAAGGGTGTTGTTGTCGCTCTTACTTTATCTGAGGCAGAAGCCGCCTTAAAGGATATGCTTGTTGATGACAAGTATGGCAAGGATAAAGTCGTCATTGAAGAATATCTGGAAGGACCAGAATTCTCCTTCTTATGCTTTGTGGATGGAAAGAACGTCTATCCTTTGGAACTCTCTCAGGATCATAAGCGCGCTTTTGATCATGATGAGGGTCCAAATACCGGTGGTATGGGCGCTTATTCTCCTGTCAGTTTCATCACCAAGGAAGATAAAATCGAAGCCTTGGAAAAGATCATGAAGCCAACAGCCGCTGCTTTGGTGGATGATGATTCTTCCTTTACTGGTGTTCTTTATGGTGGTTTGATGAAGACGAAAGATGGCATCAAGGTCATCGAGTTTAATTGTCGCTTTGGTGATCCAGAGACGGAAGTGGTTCTTCCTCGTCTTGAAAGCGACCTCTTTGTCGCCTTCAACAAGATCATCGACCATGAAGATCCAAAACTTGTCTGGGACAACAAGGTTTGTCTTGGTGTCGTCTTGGCTTCCAAGG
>OMRU01000110.1 GCA_900313465.1 uncultured Clostridia bacterium | reverse complement strand
GGAGTATTCGTATTCGACATTGAAGCGCGGGAAAACGACTGAATCCACGATGATCATGACGAGCAGTCCGATGATAAAAAAAGGATGAATGAAAAAGCCCGCCACAGCCAGCAGCACCGTCACCAGAACCAGCAGCGGTTTTCGCATTGTCTCCAGCGGAGTCGGTTTCTTCGGCAGTACGAGCTCAATAAAGGTATCTTCCATCTTATCGTCCCTCCTGCCTCAGCATGAAGCGGCAGGTTTTCCTTTCTGAATTTTATTAGATTTTAGCACCTATGCACCCGGGGCGCAACCCGTTGTCCTCCCCGCAAAAGCGCCTGTATCAGGCACTTTCGCGCCATTCGAGATCCCGCCGGGCGCAGCGATGAAAAAAGGGAGACCCACTTTCCCGTGAGCCTCCCTTTTTTCATCTGATACTTTTTAATCAGTTCTTCATTACCTTCATATCCGGTTCTAGAAACATAGATGAATTTCACTAACTTTTTCATCTCTTTAATTCCCTTATAAGAAGAAAGAGAAGAAATTTCATCCTGACCAAAAAGATAAAGAAGTTTCATCTCCGGATATTTCTTTTTGAAATAGCTGATGGTATCAAGTGGTTCATGGATTTCCTTTTTGATTTCAACAGGAGAAATCATGAACTTGCTTTTATCGACATCAAAATCTCTAAAGGCAAGCTTGAGCATCTTGATTCTTTCTAGACCATCTAGTTTATCTATGGAATTACAAGAAGGAATAAAAATGACTCTTTCAGCCTTGAGAAGATTCAAGGCTGAAAGTGCCATCATCATATGTCCGATATTCACGGGATCAAACGATCCTCTAAATAAGACAATCGACTTCATTTATAATTTGACGGAAACCTCTTCAATCGAAACCATGACGCCGCTTGGGGCATAGACTTCTAATTCCTGGTCAGAACCGATGAAATCAATAAAGCCTAAGCCATAGATTCTTACTCTGTTTTCTTTACCAGGAATGGCTTTAAGGCTGGTCTTGCTTAAGGCACCGATTGAAGCGAATTTCTCACTTTTGGTATCTAAAGATGTATTCTTGGCTAAGGCGATAAAGGCATCATCGGCCTTATTCAACTTGGCTCTTTCTAAAGTCAGATCATTGGATTTATAGAAGGTGAAATTGGTCTTATCACCCTTGATGAAATCAAATCTGGCTAAGTTGGCAAATAAGAAAGACTGACCTTCTTTTGCCATATAGGTCTCAGGACGAACTTCATTTCTTGGAAGGACATACTTGATGATCTTTCCTTCGAGATGAGAAATGATGGATTTGACATTGTTGATACCAGGAGTATCAAACATATTGGCATTCTTATCAAGTGGAATAGAGATGACATCAAGGGTCGTTCCAGGATATGGAGAAGTGGTGATGACTCTACCAGTAGAATTGGTATAAGACATCAATAAGGAGTTGATCAGAGAGGATTTACCGACCTGATAAGCACCGATGAAGTAGACGTTTTTACCCTGGCGATACTTGTTGATACCTTCAAGCAAGGCGGGAATATTGCTGGTCTTTGATGCGCTAGCAGAGGTGATGAAGACATCTACTGGCGTGACATTTTCCTTAGCTAATAAGGCCTTAGCGGAGGCGATAAGATATTCGTCGTTATAAGACTTAGGAAGAAGGTCTCTCTTGTTGATGACCACAAGTACCTTCTTTGGAAGATACTGACCGATTTTTTCAAGAAGAGAACCGTTTAAGCTAAACGCATTAAAGACATAGACTGCTAAGGCATCTTCCTGTTTTGCAGATTCAAGGATCGTGACATAGTCGATATTGATATCTGGTGTTTCCTTATATTGAGAATAATGTCTTAATTTATAGCATCTTTCGCATAAGGTTTCATCATCCGCTTCAAACTTGTTGGCGGGAACATAACCAGCTTCATTGGGGTCCTGACACTGTAAGATAGCGCCACAGCCATAACATCTCTTCACACGGATTTCCGCGGTCAAGCCGCTGGCTTTTGCTTTTTTAAAGAACATGTTAACATTCTCCTTTATGGGTGATAATCTCTTCGCCTAGGATACCTTTTTTAAGCCATCTGGCACGAAGAAAATTATCTAAGAAACGAACGAATCGAGTAAAGAACTGATCTTTTTTCACTAGGGGATCAGTAAGAATCAGTTTGCCGTGTAACTTGTTGACATAGATGCGATCGGTAAATAGCTGATCTCCGACAAACAAGGTAGTAGATAAATCGACTTTCTTCTCCTCTAGCCATCTAGCAATCTTACCCTTGCAATATTTATTGCTATCAGCAAGATATTCAACCCCGAGCCTATCACAATATGGCTTAACTCGTTTTAGATGGTTATTCGATACCACAAGAAGTCGAATTCCTAGCTTATTTAGCCTGTTTTTAAGCTCATAAGCCTCTTTTCTAGGCTCATTGGTATAAGCGGAATCCAGAGTGTTATCTAAATCCACCACGAGCGTATTGATGCCAGATTTGACAAAAAACGTATCGGGGATAAGATAGATGGAAGATACATGGTAAGCAACTTTACTTTTTTTCATCATGAATAGTATATCAAAAGATAGGATATTGTCGGCAATTTATTTCTTGGACGACTCTTTTTCAAACAGATCGAAGAGAGATAACTGGGCATCGGCATCATCCACCTTGGCCTTGACGGCTTCCGTCTTGACCGCTTTTGGTGTCTCGATGATGGTCGATTCATTGATAACTTCACCTTCCTGGTTGAAGCCGATCACTTCTAGCTTATTGAGATTTGGAACGTTTTCTCTCATTTCCGAGTTGATTTCAACAGGAGTAAGATTATTGATGTCGATAGCAACAGAGGCCTCTTGGGTGATAACAGAGACGATATTCTGACCACCTCTGATCTTATTTACCTTGCTGACAGAAACAATCTTCCAAGGATTCTTCTTTAAAATCTTGATCAAAGAAGTCTTGGCAGCAAGTCTTCCCGTGGACTCAATCTTAGCGGTAGAGATGACTCTAGCCGCTCTTCTATTGGCTAAAATCAATAACAAGCAGACTTCTTTAGAAGTAAGTGGAATTAATGAAACAAGTGGGGAATTATCAATGCCAGAGGCAATGGCTTTCACACCCAAAGCGGAGGTGGTAACTAGTGGAACATCAGCTTCATTGAATCTCGAGCATCTTCCTAAAGCATCCACGACGATCAAATCGGAATTACCCGAGGTGATGCAGACATCCACAAGTCTATCGTCCTTGTTTAAAAGCTTGCAGGCGCGAAGTGGACGCTTGGTGATGCTAGTCTGGGCAAAATCAACAAGCGGAGTACGCTTGATCTTGTTGGCCTTAGAAAGCATAGCGACATTCAAGCCTTTGCGGAATTCATCAATCTCAAAGACTTTGATAATCTTCTCGTTTGGCTGTAACTTGATTAAGTTATTTAAGTGTTTGCCTTCTTCTTTCCACTTCAGATCGCTTAAAAGATGGCATGGAGTAAAGGCGTAGTTGCCTAAAGAAGTGAACATCAACAAGCCCGTATGGGTATTGACCTGATGACGGAAGACGAGTCTATCTCCAGGCTTCATCTTAGGAAGCGTAAGTGGATCAGTTTCATCCTTATTGGCCTTGACAGAAGCCTGATAGGACTTTAAGGAAGTACGCTTGGCATAGCCATCAGAAGTAATCGCGACCATGACGTCTTCTTTAGCGATAAGCTTGGTGGTATCGACACTATCAAAGGACATCTTTTCATCCATGATTTCGGTTTTTCTATTCACGGCAAAGTCTTTCCTGACTTCGGAAAGTGTCTTGACAATCGTGGCATCAAGCTTGTCAGGATCAGAAAGAATCGCATTGATTCTAGCGATATCTTCTTCCAACTCGCCTTTTTCTTCTCTTAAGGCCATGATATCAGTGTTGGATAGACGATATAAAGGCATCATCGCAATCGCTTCAGACTGACGTTCAGTAAAGCCATAGTCAGTCTTCAACATGGTCTTGACATCCTGCAGGGAGTTCTCATAGCAGGTCATCTCGTTACGCTTCTGCGTCTTGTGGGCCGAGGCGTGGTAGATTTCGTTCTGTCGCTCCTGACGTAGAAGGTTGCAGACCTTTGAGAGGATGGGGGCCACGATGGTGTCGAAGAGATGATGGCCCTGTATATATAAATAGGTGGTCTGCGGCGT
>OMRU01000063.1 GCA_900313465.1 uncultured Clostridia bacterium | reverse complement strand
CTGATATTGAGATTGAAGAATTAAGAAGACAGATCAAGGAAAAGGTCCTTCTTCCTGTCATTGAAAGTTTTGGCTATCCAATGGCTGATGATATCCAGTTCTTCATCAATCCTACCGGTAAGTTTGTCATCGGTGGTCCTCTTGGTGATACTGGTCTCACCGGTAGAAAAATCATTGTCGATACCTATGGTGGAAGCGCCCCACACGGCGGAGGAGCTTTCTCTGGTAAAGATCCAACCAAGGTCGATAGAAGTGCTGCTTACGCCGCTAGATACGCTGCCAAAAACATCGTTGCTGCTGGCTTAGCCAAGCGTTGCATGATTCAGTTATCCTACGCGATTGGTGTCTCTGAACCAGTCTCTATCTCTCTTGAGACTTATGGCACTGAGACAGTCAAGAAAGAAGTCATTCTCAAGGCTTTGATGGAAGATAAGGTCTTTGATTTCACTCCCGCTGGAATCATCTCCAAGTTCTCCTTACAGAAGCCACCATTCCGTTATCAGGATTTGGCTTCTTATGGTCATTTTGGAAGACCAGACTTAGATCTTCCATTTGAATATCTCGATAAGGTTGATATCCTTAAGAAACTTTGTAAATAACCATGAACGACGAAACAAACAAGCAGGAACAGACTCCTTACCTTAGTGCGCTCATCGATTATGTTAAAGGCAATCCGACTCCATTTGATGTCCCCGGTCATAAGCTAGGTGGCATGGATAACGATCTTAGCCGCTACATATCCAAAGAAATCTTTGCCTATGATGCCAATGCACCAATCGGCTTAGATAATCTTTACAATGCCAAAGGTGTCTTAAAGGAGGCTCAGGATTTAGCGGCTCAAGCCTGCAAGGCTGAACGTTGCTTTTTCTCTGTCAATGGTACCACAGGTGGTATTCTGACGGTTATTTTGGCTTGCTTGTATTCGAAAGATAAGATCATTCTTCCTCGAAATATCCATAAGTCTGTTGTCAACGCCCTGATTGTCTCTGGTGCGATTCCGATATTTGTCAAACCGGATATCGATGAAGACTTAGGTATTGCCTGTGGTATGAAGAGTGAAGATGTCATTGCCGCCATGGATGAAAATCCAACGGCCAAAGCTGTCTTTGTCATCAACCCGACTTATTTTGTTCTAATTTCTATTTTAGCGATGAATTACCTTGTTCTGCCATGACTGCTGGAGCGGATATCACCGCGATGAGCATGCATAAGAATTCCGGTTCTCTTACCCAGACTTCCTTGATTATGATGCAAGGAAATCGAGTGGAGTATGCGGAAGTCAAAAGAGCGTTTGCTATGTTTTCCTCAACAAGTCCAAATCCGCTTCTTCTTGCTTCTCTTGATGCCGCTAGAAAAGAAATGGCCCTTCATGGAAAAGAATTGATTCATGAAAATCTAAAGCTTGCTAAATACGCTAGAGAAGAATTAAACAAGATTCCTGGTGTTGCGGTTTATGGAAGAGAATATATCCAGAAGAGAAATAATTCTGGTGTCTATGGTATTGATGAGACAAAACTTGTCATCGATACAAGAGGCCTAGGTTTATATGGCTATGAAGTCTATCGCAAGATTAGAGAACTTTGCAATGTTCAGATGGAACTTGGTGAAGTCTCTGTGGTTCTTGCCTGTATCGGCCCAGGTAGCAAGAAAGAACATATCGACGCCCTGATTCATGGATTTAGGGTATTGTCTGAAAAATATTACCAGAAAGATGGTAGAGCCGATATTCCACAATATAAGTATTCCTATCCTGAAAATCTGGTTTCTCCTCGTGTTGCCTATGATGCTCCACATAAGGTGGTCTATCTGAAGGATTCTATTGGTGAAATCTCAGCGGAGACTGTCATGGCTTATCCGCCAGGTATTCCGCTTGTTATTCCTGGCGAAATCATCACTGATGATGCAGTAAGACTTATCGAATTCTATAAGAATGAAGGTGGTGAAGTCTTAAAAGACACCAGACAGGATCAGATCAAGGTCATCGACCGTGAAAACTGGTATCTCAACGATGACTTGCTTCACAGTTATAAAGAATTATAGAAAATGCGCTAGACTGCTCTAGCGCATTTTTAGACCAATAACATACCGATGAAATAAAAGATGGGAACTGCGTATTCCTGCACAAGAGGCCAGAAGTCTGTTCCACCCTGTTGGATGAACAAGTAGGTGTTATAAACAGGCATGACCATCATGAGAATCGCTACTAAGACTAACTTGATAGAACGTTTACCTCTTAAACCGGCAATGACAGCAAATAGACCGACAAGACAGTTTAATCCTTGTCCAAGGATAGTGATAAGGCGTTGAAGTTTATCCGGAACGTTGAGGATATCTTCCCATCCAGAAATGGCTAGCAGTTCGACATTTTCCTTAATTGCCATAACGCCAAAGAAAATCATGAATACGCCAACACAAATACAGATTAGTCGACCAAGAGGTTTCATCCTATTTCTCCTTGAATTCCAATAAAAAACTTATCAGATTCTGATCATATAATTCCTAAATCACTTCTCTCACGTCACACACTCGACCACTTACTATTATACACTATGTAAGCGGTAACATAAATAAGAAATTCATGTTTTTTCGCACTTTTATAAATTTCTATGAAAGGGCTTTAAAACGCCGATAAAATCGACTATAATCAAGGTAGGAATAGAAAGGAGCCAACATATCATGAAATTCCAGTACGTGTGCAAAGAAGTATCTCTTACCCCTGCGATGAGGAAATCCTGCGAGGAGAAGTTGGCAAAATTCGAACGTTATTTCCGCTCCGAAGGTGAAGTCAATTGTGTCGTTACGATTCTGATCCGTCCAAACAGAATCAAATCCGTTGAAGTTGCGATGAGCACTGTTGATGGTTTCTATCTCAGAGCTCAGGCCAAAGACAGAGATTTCTACAATGCTGTCGATGAAACAGTCGAAAAGTTAGAAGGCCAGATGAGAAAGATCAAGACTCAGATCAATAAATCCACGAAGCATAATTCCTTAAGTGAAAATATTTATCTGGATCAGATTGTCGCTGATGAAGCTGAAGAAGACGCCTTTGAAATCGTCAGACGTAAATCTTTATCTCTTACCCCAATGGACGAAGAAGAAGCCTTAGCCAGAATGGATGCTTTAGGACATTCCTTCTTCATCTATCTCGATTCCGCTACCGGTTTGGTCAATGTCATCTATGAAAGAGAAGATCACGGATACGGCGTCATCGAAATTGAGAAATAATATCAGGTCATTGTAAAACCTCCTAAGATTGAGGGTAGCATGCTACCCTCTTTCTTTTGATTTTTGAAACATTTGTATTACAATATATCCGCTATGATTAAATTGATTGCTACAGATTTGGATGGCACCTTGTTCTATCCTAAAAACCGTATTACCGGAATTCCAGCGACCAACAAGAAATTCCTTCGCCGTTATCTTGATAACGGAGGAAAACTGATTCTGATCAGCGGTCGCAATCCTCGTATTGTTCCTAAGATTGAAAGACAACTTCATCATAAAGTCTCCCTTATTGGTTGCAATGGTGGCTTTTATATGGATGAAGATCATAAGATTCATAATCCGATTCCGATGAACAGAGACAAGTTAGTCGAATTATTTGCCTACATCCATCATGTCTTTGGTCCATGGTTATGGATGTTATTTGATACCAGCGATGTCTTATATACCAACTGCTCGAATGTTCCTAAAGGCGTCGACCTTGGCTTCAGATACGGAAATCTCTTCCGCTTCTATTTTGCGGAAAAGTTGATCAAAGGCGATGCCAATTTTGTCAATCGCCTTGCGACAAAGGATAACTTCAAGGCCATGATTGCCTTTGGAGTAAAGCAAGATGGTAAAACCAAAGCGGAACAGGCTTGCCTTGCTTTAAAAGCCAGATTTGGCGATTATTTTGAATTTGCAACTTCTCTTAATGTCATCGAAGTGACAGCTAAGGGAGTCCAAAAAGGCAATGGCTTAGTCAGCTATTGTAAGGCCAACAATATTGATATCAATGAGGTGGCCGTCTGTGGTGATTCTGGTAATGATTTATACATGTTTGCTCGCTTCCCTCACACCTTTGCTATGGAGCATTCCCCTGAGCATTTCAAGTCTCAGGCCAATCATGTCATCTCTCGTATCTCTGGTTTACAGGAATATCTAGATAATCCTTCCTTGCTGGAAAATGACAAAATCAAGGAAATCAATTACGAAAAAGCTTTGGACAATTAATATTATTAATATATAATTAATACATTGTGTGCTACTATTCAATTTCGAGGTAAACAAAATGAATAATGAAGAAAAGAACGTTATGACGATTGTCACCATCGGTAGAGTCATTGAAGCTACCTTATGGTATTGTCTCCCTCCAAGAACCGGTTCTTTCTCTGTTGAGGAAAGAGCTGCTCGTGGCAAAGCATTACAGGCTTTGACTGCTGAAGGCTCTCCTTTTGCGATGAACTGCGATACCAACGGCGACGCTGGTAAGGACTTAAAGGAAGAAATGCAGTACTTCATCGAAGATGTCTATGGTGAAAACGGCAGAATCGTCTCTGTCGGTTTGGATAACAAGGTCAAGGTCGAATCTTCTCTTGTCTTGGAACTCTTCAACAACATCGTCAAGCTCAGAGGCTATATGGAATCCTTCCTCAGAGCTGCTTTAGAAGAACTCAGAAAGAGAAATTCCTTAGAACCTGATTTCGAAGAATTGGTCAAGACTGATATCCGTTACTTCCACGCCTTCGCTGGTAAGATCTCCTGCATCATGTTAGGTAACAAGTTCCTTGAGATCAACCAGATGGCTAAGACCTTAAATGAAAACTATGCCAAGCAGCATGGCGGTATGGATCCAAAGAGAGATCCTGAATTCGATGTTCATAACGATCCATCCTTCCGTATGTTGGAAAATGAATTCCATCAGCTCAATGCTGATATGAACGCCGTCTTGAACACCTATGGTAATGATGGCAGCGATGATGAATTCAAGTATGCCAGAGAATCTGTCTATTCTGATTGTGAAATCTTCACCGGTAAGAAACAGACTACCGATATCAACGCCTTCTTCAATATCTTCAATTCTTATTTCGATAAGATTCTCGATGCCACTCAGGGCAAACTCAACGCCATGTTCCAGGAATTCGGTAAGAAGTTACAGTTAGATGCTTCTCAGGCTCCACAAGCCCCTGTTGAAGAAGCCAAGTAAGGAGTTGTTTATGGAAAACACTGCAAAACCAAAAAGAAAACTATATACCGCTGAAATCGTCTTATACAGCGTCTTTGGTGCCATCTGGGTTTTAGGCTTTGTCTTTGCCATTCTTGGCGTCTGTGCCTATAACGTGGGTAAGTTATCCTTAAATCCTTTATATCAGATGCAGAAGGACTTCGCTACCTTCTTCCATATGGAAGCTGGTGTCATGGACTTCCGCTTATGGGGTAGCTTAGTCATGATTGTTGCGATGATTGCCTTCTTAATTGCTATTTTTGCCTTCACCAACAAGTCCAACCAGGAAGAAGCTGCCAGAAGAAGAAAAGAAGAAAGAATGAAGATCCTTATGGATTTAGATCTTTCTACTAAGCAGGCTACTGAGGCTTTAAAGGCTCAGGAAAATACTAAGGCTGCTGAATAATCATTAAACTCGTTTAGAGGCTGTTGAAAACCTACATAATCAATGTGGGTTAGACAACAGCCTTTTTTCTTACCTTAACCGTATAGTTCCTTGTCCATATCGATGATACTTATATTTTTGCTACATTTGATATGGTAACTAACGCTTGACAAATTAATAAATCTTGGCTATTAAGTGTTAACAATGTATAATGTTATAAAAGGAGGTAGCAAAATGTTTGGAAGAAAATTGTTCTCGATACGATTGTTCTTATTTTCATTCTGTTTGCTTTCAGCTTGCTCTGCTAAGATGATAAATTCGAATGAAAATAAGAATTTAGATATGTCTGAACAAGTGACTTTAACGTTTGTTCAACATTCTTTTGTTAATTTTGCATATGATGAAAACAAAGAGGTTGATGGCTATTATTTTGCCGATGATGAATTAGCGAACACTAGTTTCAAGTTTAATAAAGGTCACTATCTTTCACAAAAAGACATTGATAATTTTAATGCTTTCTCTTTAAATTATATAATTCCGGATCTTAATGGTGACGGGTATTGGTCATTCACTTTTTTCACAACTTCATTTGATAAAAAAACCGGACTTTCAAATCATTATCTAGAGCCATGCGTTATCAATAGCGATTTGACTTTACATTTTGCAATTTACGGATAAGGTTTTCAAAAAAACATAAAAAAGAACTGGGTTACCCCAGTTCAATTTAACGTTTTGATTGTCGAATAGAGAATTATTCAGCAGTCTTGGCAGCAGCAACCTTAGCAGCCTTCTTAGCGGCCTTGGCCTTAGCTTCCTTAGCTAACTTCTTTTCTCTTCTGACTCTCCATTCGTCAGCGAAGCCACGAGCTTCA
>OMRU01000108.1 GCA_900313465.1 uncultured Clostridia bacterium | reverse complement strand
GAAGACCAGAAGTATCTTTATCGATACGATGAACAATGCCAGGACGGATATTCTCGTTATCGTTAGGATCGAAATCAGAGTTGGTGTCTTCCATAAGGTAGTTGACTAGCGTGTCATCATTATGGCCAGGGGCTGGATGAACCACCATGCCACGTGGCTTATTGATGATGGAGATATCTTCATCCTGATAGACGAAGTTGAGGTCAACATTTTCTTTTGGTTTCTGGACTGCTGGGCCTTTATCTTCAGCTGGAGTAAAGATGATTTCACTTCCTTCCATTACTTTAAAGGAAGGAGCATCGATTACTTCACAAGCGATGGAGACCTGTCCGTTCTTGATGGCTTTACTAGCCTGAGAACGAGACATCTCTCCACAGGTGGATAAGACAAGATCAAGACGACCAGATTCACTGGCGATGAACACTTTTTTATCCATGGATACTACCTGTAGTCTCTTCCTCAGAAGAGTCTTCTTTCTTTTCTAACTGAGAGAGCTTATGGGCAAGTTCTTCATCTTCTTTGATCTGTTCTTCACTAGACATGGCTTTCTTTTCGGCTTCTTCTTCCTCTTTGAGCTTCTGATATTCTTTCTTGAATTCAAAGACAAAGCCGATAAGAAGGAAGACGATACCGACAGTAAGCCAATAGTCAGCCAGATTACAAATTGGGAAGTCTGGCCAGAAATGGAACTTTAAGAAATCGATGACGCCATCCTTATATGGTTCAATTTGGGCGGCATAACCGATTCGATCAATTAGGTTACCAGCAGCGCCAGGAAGCATCAAGGCAATACCGATGGTCATTCCCCAGTTGTATCTTCTGAAACGGAAGAGAGAGTTGATGGTAAGCATGATGGTGGCAAGCATACTGACTGGGATTAAAAACCAGGACCAACCAGACATGCTTCCCCAGGCAGCACCCTTATTTCCGATAAGATAGAGATCGATTAAACCGGGAATGAAGTTTTCAATGGTGTCTCTATTTTGCAGTGTGGTGTTATAGTAAGCCGCTCTCTTGGTGTAAAAGTCAGCTAAGAATAAGCCAATAGAGAGAAGTAAGAAACAGATCCATAAAGGATAATTGAGGTTCTTGAAGTAGCCAGAAAGATAATTTTTCAATCTTCCTGGCAGGCCTTTGATAAAGGCCATGACTTTAGAATCTTTTTCCATTAGTTGTTAGTTTCCTTTTCTAAGGAAGAGACAACATCGTGACATCTATCACAGAGGTGGTTACCTTCTTCATCAGTCGTGCAGTGATCAAAGTAGTTCCAGCAACGATCGCACTTAGTGCCTTCATGCTTGACGACTTTGTTTTCCTTACCTAAGGAGAAGTGAGAGACCTGTAAGATCTTGGCAACTTCATTATCTTTGAAGAGAGAAACAAGTTTTTCTTCCTCTTCAGAGGCTGGTAAGTAAGTGACACTGGCTTCGCTAGAAGAACCGATGACACCATCTTTTCTGTATGGTTCGATGATGGCGTTGACGTGATCTCTGAGTTGGAAGAACTTCTTGTACTGTTCAAGTAACTCGTTATCGACAGCACCAAGATCTGGATAGTCTTCTAAGGCGATGGAATTCTTTCTATCCTTGATATCGATAGCGCGATAGATTTCTTCGCAGGTGAAGGCAAGGATTGGAGAATAGGCGATAGCTAAAGACTTGATGATGGTGTATAAGACGTACTGGGTATTTCTTCTGGCGACAGAATCTTTACCCTCACAATATAAGGTATCCTTCTTGAAGTCGAGATAGAAACTGGATAAGTCGTTGACAAAGAAGTTGTTGATGCTATCGGTGACACTAGCAAAGTTATAAGTGTCATAACCCTTCTTCATATCGGCTAAGACAGCTTTTAACTTATTGAGCATCATCTTATCCACCAAGGAAAGATCACTTGGCTGATAATGGATATCAAAATGATTTCCGTTATCGTCATCATCAAGGTTGGTGATCATGAACTTGAAGGTGTTTCTGATCTTTCTGTACTGATCAGCACAGACCTTGAGCAAGTCCTGAGAGAGTTTGATTTCGGCAGTGGTGTAATCGATGGAAGTGGTCCATAATCTTAAGATATCAGCACCAAACTGGTTACAGATGGTGACAGGATCGATACCGTTTTTCTTGGATTTGGAGAACTTCTCACCATACTGGTCGACGATGAAACCATGAGTGAGAATCTGCTTGTATGGAGATTTGCCAGTATAGGCGACGGAAAGAATCATAGAGGAGTTATACCAACCTCTGTACTGGTCGTTACCTTCAAAGTAGACATCAGCTGGGAATGGATGATTTAAGGCGATATCGCTACCTAAGAAAGAGGAACCGGAGTCAAACCAGACGTCCATGATGTCCTTTTCCTTGGTGAAAATACCATTTGGAGAATGTGGATTGGTATAGCCTTCTGGAAGTAAGTCCTTGGCTTCTTTTTCATACCAGATATCAGAGCCATATTGGGCAAATAATTCTTCGACGTGATCAAATAACTTCTGATCGAGTAATGCTTCGCCATCTTCGCCATAGAAGATCGGGATCGGAACGCCCCAGAGTCTCTGACGAGAGATGCACCAGTCATCTCTGCCGGTGAGCATGTTTTCAAATCTGACTTTACCCCAGGATGGTTTGTAAGCGACTTTCTCGGCTTCTTGAACAAGTTTATCCTTGATCTTGGAAACGGAGCAGAACCACTGGGCAGTAGCACGGAAGATAACCGGCTTCTTGGTTCTCCAGTCATGTGGATAAGCGTGGACTAATTCTTTGGTGTTTAAAAGATTGCCGTTGTTCTTCAAGATCTCGATGACCTTGGTGGAGCAATCTTCGTAGAATAAGCCATTGACTTCATCACCAGCATCGATCATATGACCCTTAGAGTCGACAGTGCAGATGATTGGAAGATTATATTTCTTACCGACTCTGTAGTCGTCAGCACCGTGTCCTGGGCCAAGGTGAACGATACCAGTACCAGAATCATCAGTGACATAATCATCGACGCAGACCGGAACAAGTCTATCCTGATATGGATGAGAGACTTTGACGCCTTCCACATCTCTACCGGTGAAGGACTTTATTAATTCCATACTTTCGAATGGAATTTCATTCTTCATGGTTTCGGCTAAGGTCTTGACCATGACGTAGTTACCTTTTTCGGTCTTATATAAACCATATTCCATACCTGGGTTGAGACATAAACCTTGGTTGGAAGGAATGGTCCAACCGGTGGTGGTCCAGACTAAGAAGAAGTCTCCCTTGGAGACAAATTCATTACCTTCGACAACGGGGAAACGGAAATAGATGGTGGTAGCAGAAACATCTTTGTATTCGACTTCCGCTTCAGCTAAGGCAGATTCACTAGACCAGGACCAGATGACTGGCTTTAAGCCTTTGTAGATCAAACCGTCCATAGCCATCTTGGCAAAGACTTTGACCTGATTGACTTCATAGTCTTTGTTCAAGGTCAAATATGGGTGATGATAATCACCAATGACACCAAGACGGAGCATCTGAGAACGCTGTCTATCAACCTGACCAAGTGCGTATTCACGACATTTCTTTCTGAATTCCGCTGCTGGGGTGTTTCTTCTGTCGACACCAGCCTTGGTGACACAGTTTTCAATTGGTAAACCATGGGTGTCCCAGCCTGGGGTGTATGGAACATAATAGCCTTCCAGATTCTTGGAACGGACGATGATATCCTTGATGATCTTGTTTAAAGCATGACCAGCATGAATTTCATTGTTGGCATAAGGTGGACCATCATGAAGATAGAATGGGTCCTTGTTCATATGAGCTTGTAAAAGTTGTTCATAAAGTTTTGCTTCATCCCAACCTTTGGCCATATCACCTTCCCAGGATGGAAGGTTGGCTCTCATTGGGAATTTTCCTTTTGGCATTAGCAATGTTTTCTTTAGTTCCATAGTAGCCTCCTAGACTTAAAATCATTAAAATAAACTTTAGTATTATATACTAAAGACTTTATTTAGTAAACAAGACAATGCGGCTTTCGTAAAAGTGAAATTGGGAAAACGTTTTTCTCTTTAACGAGGCAAAAAGAGAATGAAAGAGAAGCAGGAAAGACAATCAAAAAAGCGGAAAAGTAAAAACAATGTGACAGTATCAATGGAAGTTGGTTTATTTATATTTCTTGTGATTTTAATGAAG
>OMRU01000107.1 GCA_900313465.1 uncultured Clostridia bacterium | reverse complement strand
TTGAAGTCGGTGACATATTCATTGGCGTAGATGTGACCAGCCAAATGATGAACCGAGACTAAAGGTACATTCAGATAAGTGGCAAGGGTCTTGGCAGCCATGGCACCGATCTGTAAGGCGCCGGGAAGACCAGGACCACCAGTGACAGCCACATGGGTGATCGTCTTATAGTCAAAGTCTTTTAAGGATAAGGCGTAGGCTAAGACTTTGGTGATGTTTTGTAAGTGAAGACGAGAAGCAAGTTCAGGGTAGACACCGCCAAAGCGCTTGTGATCTTCAATCTGAGTATTGACGGAATTGACTAAGAGTTCTTTTCCGTTTTTTAATATCGCAATGGCGGTCTCATCACAAGACGATTCGATTGCGAGAATAACTTCATCTTTCATTTCATGCCTCCTTGACATAGCAGAGGGCATCATCATCGTTGTAGTAATGCTTTCTGACACGGTATTGAACAAAGCCGTTTCTCTCATAAAGGGAGATGGCTCTTTGATTTCTGGAACGGACTTCCAGATAGATTTTCTTGATTCCGTTATGTTTCAATTCTTCCATGACTTCTTTTAGAAGCATGGTGGCATAGCCTTTACCTTCTTCTTTTTCATCAATGGCGATATAGTCGATCTCGGCTTCGGTGTCGTCATCAAATCTGACGCAGACAAAACCGATGTTGGTTTCATCGTCTTTGGCAAGGACGTAAAGTTCAAAGCCTAAGCTTTCGCTATAAAAAGGAAGTTCGCTCTCCGGTTTGAAATCGTGAATTCGCTTACCGATTTCAAGTAAGGAGAGGATATCCTGTTCTTCTGCTTCTTTGACTATCATATTTTTAAAACGTACTCCGGAAGGTAATTTTCTTCATCGCTAGAGAAGTCTTTAAAGGCGGATTCATATTTCATCATTAGGTCGATGACAGAAACCTTGATAAGATTCTGAGAGGCTAATTCTTCATTGGCCAAGGTATCTTTTTCTTCGACGACAATGGCCTCTTCCTTCTTTAAGGATGGGATATCTTTCTTATCGATTCTCTGATAGGTGGTAACACCCTTTTCATCCTTATGAGCAAGGAAAATATTGCCGTTTCGATCACTTAAGGCAGCTACAGGAGCAACCATGGTGAGAAGTTCCATCGTAGGAATACCAAATAACTTGATGTTTGGATTTAAGGCATAGATGGTTCTTGGAATGGTTAAGCCAAGACGGATACCGGTATTGCTACCTGGACCAAGAAGGCAATAATACTTGTCGATATCCACCATGGAGCAAGCAAGATCCTCACATAAAAGCTTGATGCCTAAGTGGGTTCTTTCTAAAGCGCATTTAGGATTGCCAAGATCATAACTCTTGACTTTATCAGCGCATTTCATGGCCACAGCCAAGGCTTTGGTGGCAGTATCGAGATATAAGGAAATTTCTTTAGAATCTTTCATCTTCAATCACAATCTTTCTTTGTTCGTCATCTAAATAACTCAATCTGACGGTGATGACAGGATGATAATTGATGATGTCTTCACTGCCGTAATTAGGCCATTCAATATAGGTGATGATTTTCTTATCGCCCATGACTTCGTCAAGAGCGAGATCTTTTCTTTCTTCATCGACACCCTCTAAGCGATAGCAATCGACATGATAGAGAGTGAACTTTTCACCCTGATAGACCTTGATCAGGTTGAAGGTTGGAGAGTTGATGATGCCTTTGACACCGATGGCTTTGCCAATACCTTGACAAAAGGCGGTCTTGCCACAACCCATTTCACCGATCGCTTTGATGACCTCACCACCATGGAAGGTAGAAGCAAGGTCAGCGGCAATCTGTTTGGTCTCTTCAGGTGAACTTGTAACGTATTGAGTAATTTTCATTTTTTATTTGCCAGCTTTGCTTGCGACATAATCGATAAAGGCAAAGGCCTTATCGGTGCAGTCTTTGTAAAGATCGAAACTTCCTAAGTGAGCCAACTGCTTGATAGGAAGCTGCATGATGTCATCAGAGAGGGTCATACCCACCTTGGAACCATAGGAGTTGATGGAGATGAAGGCGGACTGGACAACGGTATTTGGAGCAATATCGTTGATAAGAGAGCAACCTTCTTCATCAAAGAACTTGGAAACAGAGACAGGATTGACGGCATAGACGACAATGTTGTTTCTCAAGGATGGAACCTTGACGGCTTTAAAACCAGTCAAGTAGTCTGGTAAGACAGTGTTATCCTGATTGCCCATGAAGGCGAGGATGAAGGCTTCTTCGCTGCTGACGGCAAAGCCATAGGAATAGATCTTACCGAATAAACCAGTGGCGGTTTCAGTCTGCTTATTGGCATTAGCAGCCTTTAAGTCTCTTTCTCTCTTCTTAGCCTGCTTTTCATCGGCTAAGTCAAGATCGACCATGGTCATATCCTGAGAAGCGATTTCCTCAGTACCGGTCGAGGTATTTGGAATGTTTTCAGGAATATATCTAGAACCATCGAGGTTGACAAGATCTTCTGGTTTCTTGTTAGCTGCGGCAATGGAGATAGTTGGGATGACGACAGCGACTTCAGCTAAAGAGAAGTGATAGCCATTGCGCTGACCTTCGACGACAGCTCTGGATTCGATTCTGTTGATGGTGCGGAAGTAGTGAGCCTGGATGATATCCTGATCATCGACCTTGGCCTGAACGCATAAGGTTGGGTTGTTGATGTTCAAGTCAGAGATGACATAACCATTGAGCATATCTTCATAGTCGTTGAGATAGTCCTGAGTGAACTTGGCGTTCTTCTTGTTGTAGATGGTGGTCAAGACAAAGGAAAAGACGATGATAGCCAAAGCGATACTTAAGATGACCCAGGTTAACCAAGCCATCTCGGCATTTTCACGATTGATAGAAGTAACGATGATGACACCAGCAAAAGCTAGGACCATCATGATGATGGAAACGATGTCGATGACTTTAGACTTGCTGAGTTTCGCGTTGAAAGTGGCACGATTTTTTTCCATATCATCATCGATGGAAATGGTGCCATCGTGAATATAGCGGATGGGATTGAAATAGGTGTTGTCTAAATGCTGAGCAGAGCCATTGTAGATACCGGTGACGTCATCGGCTTTCTTTGGTTCTTCACTTAGGTCAGCGGTGACAGCGGTGATTTCTTCTTCGGCTGGTTTTTCTTCTTCCTGAACCATTTCCGCAGCGACAGCCGCTGGCATAGTTGGATCAATGTTATTATTTTCGACACCTTCATCAGTAGCAGGGGTGTTTAATTCTTCATTCAGTTCTTTGTTTTCTTCCATGATGTACCTCGTTAGCGATTTTTCGCTCATTAAAAATTATAGCAAAGTAAATCTAGTAAATAAATTATATTTATTTATAAACGTATAAAACTTAATTTTTGGGGCATAGAAAAAGCCAGACTACAATAGCCTGGCTTAGTATCGTTATCCTAAAGTGACCATGCCATAAAGTAGAATGGCTAAGGCTTCAAAGACAGCGGAGATAGCTAAAAGAGAATGGAAGACACTTCTTAAGCCGACCTTCTTCTGCAAGAGATAGAATGGTAAGGCTAAATCAGCAAAGACAGCACCAAAGATGAAGAACATGATGGCGTAGTTGCTGGAGACGGAATAACTGTGAGCATGACTGAAAATGCTGGAGAAGAAGACAACAACCCATAAGCCTAAGGCTAAGATGACACAGTTATAAATCTTGGAAATATTGGGCTTTAAGAAGCTAAGAACGACACCACCAAGTGTGATAAACATCATGATGGTAAGAGTGAAAATACCTAAAGTCTGAGCAAAGCCACCTTCTGCGCTGAAGTAGGTGGTAAAGACATATGGTCTTAAGACTGTGGTAAAGATCGCGACATAGAAGAAAGCGAAAGCAAGATAATATAAGGAAGTTCCAATCGCGTGCTGAAGAGCAACTTTCTTGCTGTCTTTATCTAAGCTGAGCTTGGTGTCATATAGATAGCCATAAGAGTGGGCCAACATGAAGATGACGACCATCAGACAGGTGAAGATGATACCGGTGATACCATAGTTACCAGTTGGGGAAGAATTGAAGAAATAACCCTTTGTACCTGTGACGAACAAGAAGACTAGGTAAGTGATGACACTGACAAGTAAAGCCGAGCAAAAGACAAGACGGAATAATTTTTCAGTAGAACGAAGTTTTGGGAAACTGCGACCTAAATTATCATCTTTGGCTTCCTGTGGAAGGAAACTC
>OMRU01000105.1 GCA_900313465.1 uncultured Clostridia bacterium | reverse complement strand
TAACTGATGAAGAGATGGCTAGCTTACAAGCGTTAGATAAGAATCTCATCATGATTGGAAATTCTCAATCTATCGACAGAGTGGAATCTTCCTTCCATTGGTACGATAAGAAGTAAGGTATCGCTTCTAAAAAGTAGTTGATAAAAGACTAACTTCCTTAAAACCTGAATTGTTATTTTGTATCACTGCGCTTTGGATAAACCAAGGCGCAGTATTTATCAAATCAGGATTTATTTCTTAGGAAATATTAGGAATTAAGATATAATATTCGAGCCAATTAGTTATTTGTGGATGAACGAAGCCCTGGACTTGGCGGTTCTCTTCGTTCACCCACCAATGGCTATACTGACGAAAAATGAAAGATAAACCTTACTATTTAAGACGTAAGGCTTAAAAGACTTTAAGGTTAATTAAGGTAGCAAAACAATCTTGTCTATGGTAAGATATGACTTGGAAAATATCTCCTAAGCAAAGATATTTTACCGAAAACGACCTAATTCTTATGAATTAGGTTTTTTAATTCAAAAAGGCTATTAAAACCCACATGATTTATGTAGGTTAGTAATAGCCTATTTTTTACGCTAAGGAATTCAAGACAGTCTCACAAGTGGTGAGATACTGGTTGGATTTTGGTTCAAACATATAGACAGTCTTGGAATTGGCCAAAGGATTGAGATACATCGGATATTGAGCAAGGAAATCCTTCAAGGTAAGCGATCTATCTTGACCTTCTTCGCCATAATAGTATTCCCCGTTTTCAGCTGCTTCCTCATATAAGGAGACAACAGATTTCAAGGTTGGAGAATAACCGATAGCCGTGGCGTTTTGATAAGCATGAGTAGGATCGAGCATGAAATTGATAAAGGCGTTAGCCAAATCATAATTCTGATATGTCTTAGGAATAATCATGCTATCAAAGAAGGCGCTAGTCGTCTCTGGGACGATGACATCAAAATTGATATCATCTTCCGATTCATCATAGACGAGATATAAAGCATCAAAGAAGTCACCAAGCTGAGTAAAGCAGAAGTCAAGAGTGCCATTGGCAACATCTCTTTTCAAGGAGTCGTTACCAAATTCATTGAATTTCACTCTCTGCAGGGCTTCAATAGCGTCGTTTTTGATTTCAGTTGAAAGATCATCTTCCTTACTTCCATCATAACTGGTGATATTAGGATCATAGTCGTTAGCCATGAGGTAACTAGCGACAATCCATCTGGCGGTATCATACATACCGATCTTGACATCGCTAGAGAATAACGAGCGGTCATATAGACCCTTAAAGCCATTACTCTTCAAGGTTGAGCCGACATCTTCCTTGTCGGTGGTATAGATCATAGAATACGCACCCCAGAAATAAGGCATGAAGTAGGAATTGAATTCCTTTCCTTCTTCGTTGACCATATAGGTGGCCATAAGGTCAGATAACTGAGTAGAGAAGATGTCCTTATAGTTGTTAAGGTTTTCATATCTTGTGTCATCGATAGCCATATTGACAAGATAGCCTTCATCATATAACTGATGAACAGTGTAATCACCAGGAATGGCAACATCATAAGACGTGGAGCCAGCGGTGATCTTCTGATACATGGCTTCTGAGGATGTGACACACTCCTCGATAACCTGACAATGGTATTCTTCTTCAAACTGAGCGACTAATTCATGATCGATATATTCGCCCCAGTTGAGAAGATATAAGGTGGTACTAGGAGTAGAAATGACGATGCTAGCAAAGATGGTGAAGCAAACCAAGAAGGATAAAGAGATAATTAAGACTTTTTTCATTTTTTGATGGCTCCTTTCTTGGCTTTGCGATTAGAGCGCATGGAGAAGAAGAAAACAATCGCTAGCGTGACAAAGGTCAAAAGGGCATTAAAGGCATAAGAACCGGCAGAGAAGTTCTTCTTGGTGTAGGCGGAATAGACGTAGTTGGAGAAGTTGGAAAAACCATTACCCTGAGTGTAGAAGGAGATGACAAAGTCATCAATCGATAAGGTAAAGGCAATCAAGGCACCCGTTAGAATGGCGGTAGATAAAGAAGGAATGATTACCTTCATCAAGGCCTTGAATGGTCCACAACCTAAGTCTCTAGCGGCTTCATATAAGGATTCATCGGTCTGTTCAAGCTTAGGAAGAATCATCATGATGACATAAGGGATGGTAAAGAAGACATGAGCGACAAGCATGGTGGTAAAACCAAAGACGTCAGCAAATAAAGGCTTGAGAAGAGAGAAGATGATCATGATGGAAATACCGGTGACAATTTCACTGTTGAGCATCGGAATCTCATTCAGGAAGTCCATCGCCTTTCTGGCTTTTCTACTTAAAGCGTTGATACCAATAGAGGAGAATAAACCAACGATCGTAGCAATAAATGTCGCCCAGAAAGAGACGAGTAAGGAATCTAAAATCGAAGTGTAGAGCTGACGATTGGTAAAGATTTCCTTAAAGTTATCGAGTGTGAATCCACCCCAAGCAAGAGGGGTGATGGAGTTAGCCGTAGAGTTGAAAGACTGATAGATGATAATGAAGACAGGGATATACATCGAAGATAAGACAAGACAGACAAAGAAGACTTTAAAGACATTGGCTAAGATATGTTTCCAAGGATGTTCTTCAATCATTTCTCTTTCCTCTCTTTCTTGCCGTGCTGGACAAATTCAAATAAGACAACAATCGCGATGATGATAATGGATAAAAGGATGGAAAGAAGGGAACCGAAATTGTAGTTGTTCTTTTCAAAGACGGACTGGATGAGGTTACCGATGAGTCTGACTTTACCCTGACCGATAGTCTGAGAAATGGCAAAACCAGTAGCCGCAGGTAAAAAGACCATGATGATACCGCTTGTAACACCAGACATGCTTAGTGGTAAAGTGACCTTGAGGAACGTCTTCCATGCTGGGACACCTAAATCCTTGCTCGCTTCAATTAAAGAACGGTCCATTTTCTCTAAGACGGTGTAGATAGGGAAAATCATGAAAGGAAGATAAGTGGTGACCGTGACAAAGATAACAGCGGGATTCGTACCGATCAGATTAAGGGCGCTAAGGGCATCCGTAGAGAATAATCTAAGCCAGGAGACGATACGAAGCATAGAGTTAGACCACATAGGAAGAATGAGTAAAAGAAGGAAAAGCATCTTGTTCTTCAAATTAGAAAAAGAGATGAAATATGCAGTCGGATAACCTAAAAGCACACAAATGACAACCGTATAAAAGGCAACGACTAAAGAGTTCCAGATGGCCTTTAAAATAGAAGGGTCAGAAAGACGAGAATAGGCATCTAAACTGGCCTCAGCCGAAGAAAAGTCCATACCATTACTGGCCATGAAAGTAAGAATCAACATGACGATAAGTGGTAAGACCACTAGGAATACTAACCATACAAAATAGGGTATGGCTAACGCTTTAAATCTTTTCATTTTCTTCCTCGTCCAATTTCATGGCTAATTCTCTAGCCTTAACGCGCAGCTTCTGGATTTCTTCTGGCTGAGCGCTATCTTCAACTTTCATAAGGTGGATTTCATAAAAGTCGACCTTTAAACCGATGCGGTCGCCAACTTCCACGTTGCAATAATCCTGCACCATGATAATCTGACCATTGACATTGATCCACAAATTAAACGTGACACCGGTAAAGGCGGTCTTAGTGACCACACCCTGAAGAATGGCGCTATCAGGATCATCGACGACTAAGTCAAAGTCTTCAGGACGGATGACAGCATCGACCACTTCACCAGGGATAAAGGTAGTCATATAAGTCTTGAACTGAGCGCCAAGGAAGGAGACTCTTTGATTTCCAAGATAGATACCTTCTAAGATATTTGGATTATCGTAGTTGGCAAGGAACTTGGATTTGTTTTCATTGATGTCTTCACAATAGATATTGCCAGGAGCGACAGTCAAACCGATTTCGGTACCGACTGGAATCTTTTCTTCGCTTTCAATCTTGATGACCTTTTCGGCGACCTTGACATCAAAAGTGTACTTGTTGTCATCGTACTTCGAGGCGATGATGACACCCTTGAGCTTGGCATCTTCTAAAGAACAGATATCGAAATCTTCTCTTTCAATGACGATATAAAGTGGGTCATTTGGTAAGAAGTCCTGTGTGGAAACCTTGAAAGTCTTGTTTAAGATGTTTAATCTGCCAGGAGCGGTATAGACGCCTCTGAAGATATTCGCTTCACCGATGAAGTTAGCAACAAAGCGGCTGATTGGCGTGTTGTA
>OMRU01000100.1 GCA_900313465.1 uncultured Clostridia bacterium | reverse complement strand
CATATCAAAGATGCTGATTTGATTGATGGAAAACTGGTTCAGTTAGCTCCAGGAGATGGTAAGTTCCATTATGACTTCATGGTGCGTTGTGTGAAGAAGTATGCACCAGATGCTACCCTTGTTTTTGAAGGGGTCAGGGCAGAAAAGATTGAACAAGCCTTGAAAGTCTTAAAAGCGTGCCTCTAGTCTATTTAAGTTTTTGCTAAAAATGTGTAACACAATTGGACGGCGAGTTACTTGCCGCCATTTTTATTGCAAAACCGATAGTGGTTTTTGCAAGAAAACATACACAAGTTTAAATTTTCGAGAGTAAGAATTGCA
This sequence comes from uncultured Clostridia bacterium, assembly GCA_900313465.1. Lineage (GTDB taxonomy): Bacteria > Bacillota_I > Bacilli_A > RFN20 > CAG-288 > Enterosoma. The sequence goes on along the minus strand of OMRU01000100.1, from coordinate 4,225 downwards.
ATGTAAAATATGCCAATCTTGTATACAAGCAAATGCATTGTCAAGAGGAAATTTCATAAGTTTAGACCACCGAAAATGCGATAACTATGGGCATTTTCTTACTAATTGATTATGGATACAATAAAAAACGGTTCTCATGTGGTAAAATATATGCAAGCGGTTACAGCCTAAAACGTTTTTGCAATGAAATTTAACACAAAAAGTTATGAAGCATTCGACCTCTTCATCTTCTCCCTCATCGCTTGTGTTGTTGAAGGATTAAATGTCTTCGTCTTCAACATGATGACCATCAAAATTGGAGACTTCTACTTCAATCAGGTCTACACGCTGTCGTTTGCTGCATTGTTAGGAATGATTGCTATCTTCCGCTGGAACGCTCACGGACTTATCGTCGCTCCGTTAGCGGGTCTTACTTCCGTGCTAGTCAGATTCTTCCTTCACCAGGAAGTCAGTATCAATCTCTGGCTGGCATTCACCATCGGGTACTTCGCTTTGGCGGTCTGTCTCTTATTTTTCTACAAAAGAGACAAAGCCGAACTCCGCAAAGATAAAGGCCTGATGATCTTCTACTACTTCGCTGGTTATCTGTCCTTAGAAGTAGTCAGATCTCTTTGTCAGATCGGCGCAGCAAACTATTGGGTCTTGCTTCTCGATTACATCGCCTTCGACTTGATTAATATCGTATTCGGATTCCTCGTTTACCTTATTGCTCTAAGACAAGATAGCCTTGTAGTCGATATGAACCTCTACCTGCTTCATCTTCATGATCTATCGGAGAAGCTAGGTGGACAAGACATCGTTAGCAAGAACATCAACATCAACGTTGAAGAACTCGCTGAAGCGGATGAGATCAATGAAGCGGCTGTCTTAGACGGAGGCACATTGAGCAACGAAGATCTGAAAATGATGGAAGATTACAGACGAAAATTCGAACACAGAGAAACGAAGTACGATAGGGAAAACAAAGAATTAGAAGCCTATCGAAAAGAAAAGGAGGCAGCAACACATGGCCGTCGCTAAATCATTACCTAAAGCCACAGAAGAAGAAATCCAAGCAATGGAACGTGGCTACTGGAGACAAAAATTCCATGAAATGTTAACCGATTGGAGACTCTACGTGATGTTCTTCCCACTCTTCTTCTTCTTAGTTGCGTGGAAATACTTCCCAATCGCATCCATGATTGTTTCCTTCAAGGATTTACAAATCGACTCTAGCTTCGGCGGTGGTGCATTCACCTCCGATTTTATCGGCTTTGATTCCTTTATCTATCTGTTTGGTAGAACGGAATTCTGGACTGCTTTCAGAAACACCTTCGCTTTATCCTTCTATGGCCTTCTCTTCGGTTTCCCATTCCCAATCATCTTGGCCTTGTTCTTCTCTGAAATCAGAAATAGATGGTACAGAGCTGTTGTTCAGGTTTTCACCTATTTACCAAAGTTCATCTCCTTGGTCGTTATGACCACCATGGTTGGTATGCTTTTACAGCCATCTTCTCAGTATTCTGAAGCTGGTGCTCTTGCCTTCTTATTCGAAGCCATGGGTTCTGGTGATGTCTTACATAATCCAGCCGCCTTCCGTTCCATCTTCACCGTCTCTGGTATCTGGTCTGATGCCGGTTATGGTTCTATTGTCTATTTCGCAGCCATCTTAGGTATCTCCCCAACCAACTATGAGGCCGCCAAGATCGATGGTGCCAACAAGATGCAACAGGTCAGATATGTCACCTTCCCAGGTATGGCTCCAACCCTTATCATCATGCTCATCTTGAAGATGGGTCAGCTTCTTACCATCGGTTATGAAAAAGTCTACTTGTTACAGGGCTACACCCTTGATTACACCACTTCTCAGACTGTTTCCACATATGTCATCAATGTCATTATGAAACAAGCCAACATGAACCAGGGTGTCGGCGCTGCCGCTGATATGTTCAACTCCTTGCTGTCTATGCTGCTAGTCTTAGGTTCTAATAAGATCGCGAGAAAAGTCTCGACGACGTCTCTCTTCTAGGAGGTAAATGATATGGCAGATAAAACTACTGTTAAAGGCCTCAAGAGAAACATTAAAGGCTCTTCTGGTTCCGCAAAATTAGATACTTCTGAAGTAATTTTCAAGGTTATCGCATATTTCTTCGTTTCCATCTTCGCATTGATGTGTTTATATCCACTTGTCTATGCGCTCTCTGCTTCCATCTCTGCAGGTGCTGATGTCTTAGCCGGTAAGGTTCTCTTATTCCCAATCGGCTTCCAGATTGACGCCATCTCTGCTGTCATCCACAACAAGTTATTCTGGATTTCCTACTCCAACACCTTCTTCGTCACCTTATATGGTACGGTCTACTGTATGGGTCTTTCCATCTTAGGTGCCTACGCCTTAAGTAAGAAGAGACTTGCTGGTCATTCCTTATTCAACTTCTTACTCATCTTCACCATGTGGTTCTCCGCTGGTGTTATCCCGATGCATCTTAACTATCAGGCTACTAGAGAAATCCTCAATGGCATGGGTATCGTCGACCAGAAATGGCTTATCGTCTTAGCCATGGGTATGTCGGCCTACAACATCATCTTGTTAAGAAATGCGTTTGAATCTGTTCCAAAGGAAATCGAAGAAGCCGCCACCGTCGATGGTGCCAACGACTTCCAGATTATGTCTAAAATCTATGTTCCAATGAGTAAGGCTACTGTTGCCACGGTTGGCTTATTCTACGGTATCTCTCGTTGGAATGGTTACTTCTGGGCCATGAAGGAAGTCAACAACGCCAATGATTTACCACTTCAGGTTATCATTCAGACGCAAATTGCTGATATGCAAGAACAGTTAGCTGAAAACGGCGCTTCCTTGATCAATGGTACTTATGCCGCTCAATCTCTCATCTACGCAATGATTATCTTCGCAATCGTTCCGATTCTCATCATCTATCCATTCATTCAGAAATACTTCGCAGCTGGTGTCAATCTGGGCGGTGTCAAAGAGTAGTTGTCTACATCTGTTGATGTTCGATACGGGACGATACGAGACGATATGAGACGATGCGGGACGTTAATTCATGGATTACATAGGGGGAAATTACAAATGAAATCCAAAAACTTATTAACAAGTGTCTTAGCTATCGCTACACTTGCCTTAACCGCTTGCGGCGGTGGTAACTCTTCTGAAGCTGGTACGTCTAGTACAGCTGGTGAGAGCACAGTCGATACTTCTAGTGCTCCTGCTGAAAAAGTTACCTTAAACATGTCTGTCTATTATGATAACAATGATAGACATATGAAGTTTATTGAAGGTGCTGCTGCTAAGTTGCCATATACCGGCGCTGACAAAAACACCTACAAGGCTGGTGACTTCAAACCTGTCTGGAAAGCTATCCAGAAGAACCTTGGCTTCACCATCAACGACGTTTCTCCAACGGGTAAGGTCTCCATCAAGGATAACTTCACTACCTTAGTTTCTTCCGGCTTCAAGGCCAACGATGTCGCTGTTGATATCGCTCAGGGTAACTCCGATCAGATTTTATCTGAAGGTACTACCAACGGTACTATTCTGAACTTGAAGGAATACCTCAACAAGATGCCAAACTTCAACAAGTTCTTGAATGATAACCCATCTGTCAAGAAGACCATCACCTCTGCTGAAGGTAAGATCTTCTACGCTCCATACTTCGATGGTTTCGATGATATCGAACGTATGATCATGGTCCGTCAGGACTGGGTCGAAAAACTTCTCGATGGCGAAGGCCAGAGTGCTCCAGAAGGCGCTGACACCACTGCCGTTGTCAAGGGCAAGTATACTCCATTCTATGCTGAAGGTGTCAACTCCACCATTAAGGTTCTTAACAGAGCCTTTGATGTAAAAGGTGGTCCTTATATCGATGGTACTGCTGAAATCACCAAGACCATTCCGACCATTCCAGCTGAGAAGAACATCATCAAGCAGATGAATGATGCCGAATCCTTAACTGGTGCTTCTTCTATTGCTATGTTAAGAAAGTATATCGATGAAGTTTATGGCACTACCTATGGCACTAAGAGATCTGAACTCTTCGCTGGTGGTAGAGCTGTCTATGATATCGATGTATTAGTTGCTTTAATGCGTTTCGTCAAGGCCAATGCCAAGTTTTTGACCGGCGTCGCTGACGCTGAAATCATCCCATTCTTCCCAAGAGCCAAGACTTCCGACCGTACTACTGACTTATATCGTTTCTTACAGTTCTTCGGTATCCGTGGTACTGAA
>OMRU01000152.1 GCA_900313465.1 uncultured Clostridia bacterium | reverse complement strand
CCATATTTCTTTATCAATGACGCTTTCGTTTCTGCTGAAACTAATCCTTATATGTTTGCACTTCATCGAAATGTATTGATGAAAGATGGCCAACCTTTAAAGAGTGATCTTGTAGGAGATTTATATTGTCTAAATCAGAAAGCTTATGAAGCTTTTATGCATGAAGAGATAAAACTAGAATTGGAAGATGATGTTTTTTATATGAATTCTGTTCCCGGTGGCGTGATGGAAAAAGCGGTATTTGAGTATCAGCCTAGTAATGTTCTATACCAAGATTTTAAAGAACAAGAATTCAATTCCTTGTTTCCTGATGGTGTTACTTTGTCTTCCATTGAAGAATTAAATCCCAGTTTTGTTTTAGTATCGGATCAGACTATGGAGAAACTGTTGACGAGAGTAACATTGAATAAGTATGTGTTGGTCGAACTTGGTCACAATACCTTCCAGCAATTATTCTATATTTCGCAGCATCATTTGCATGTCTCAGATCCCTACGGATCCTCCAGGTATGATCATTATAACGGCGTAATTAATAGTGCCCTAGATTTGATTGGGAATACGACATATAAGCTTCTGTTTTTTGTTATGGTTGGAGTGCATTTAGTTATTTCTTCCTTGGTAATTATTTCAAAATCTACTATTTCGAGACGAGATGACTGGATTCTACAATTGAATGGATTGTCTAAGAATAAAATATCGATGATGAATTTGCTTTTCGATTTAGGTGTTTTCTTGATGAGCATACCTTTCGCTTTTCTTTTCCTGAGGTTTGCTCAATCCGCTAAAATTTCTTTGGATGTTCTTTTTACCATTGGATTTTTTGGTTTTGTGATACTGTTTTTGATGGGTCTGCACATGGTGCTGATGAAAAGAGTGAGAAGAAGAAAATGACGAAGAATATCTTGAAATATGTTTTGAAAAAAGAATGGCTTTATTATTTGGTGTATATTGTACTCAGTTCAATCACCTTTCTTTTTTGGTCCTGCATTTTCTTTGATGAACGAAAGGTCTATGCGGATTATGGTGGTAAAGAGAAGATGAGTCCTTATGATGCAAGTATGATGAGACAATTAGGATTATCAGGAATAACCAAACAATCCTATATTCTTCCCATGTTCTTCTTTTTAATCATTCTTCTGTTTTTCTTTTTCTTGTGGACATATATCTCTTACAAGAACTATGCTAGAACGATTATCCTGATGCGAGTGAGAGGGTTAAATAAATGGGAATCCCAATATCGGTTCCTTGGAGTAAGAGTTGTTTATTTTGTCTTGTCTAACACTCTTTCAGTAGCAACCTATCTTTTTGAATTATGGGTTTTGTTTTGTATCATGCAGACAAAGCATATGATTGTCAGGTTTTCACCATATATCTTCGTGGTGATAATCATTTATCTTTTGGTCTATCTATTTGTTAATCTTCCGTTCTATACTCGTCCCTATCATAGTAAAAACCTGATTCATTTCTTAAGGGAGAATTATTAAAATGCTTCAGCTCAAAAATATCTATAAGTCTATTAACTATCATGTCATTTTTGAGAACTTGAATCTTACTTTTCCTTCTTCAGGTTTGTTTTTCCTAGTAGGGGATAATGGCTGTGGTAAAAGCACTCTCTTATATATCATCGCTGGATTAGATAACAGTTATGCTGGTGATTATCTTTTTGACGGCAAGAAAATGAAAGACTGTTCTGAAAAAGAATTGGATCGTATGAGAAGAAAAGAAATCGGTGTTCTTTTTTCGCGTGGAAATTTGTTTGACTTCATGGATGTTAATGAAAATCGGAATTTTGATTTGAAGGATACCCCACTTAATCTGGTTTCTCTATCCAATGACCAACCTGTTCATTTCCTTTCTGGTGGTGAAGAACTGCTTCTTGCTATGGAAAATGAGTTTGCCAAACACAAGAAGATTTATCTTTTAGATGAAGTCACTTCTGCTTTAGATGAGCAAAACCTCAATGCTGTTATGGATATTTTGATCAAGCAGAGCAAAAATAGTCTTATCCTCATGGCAACACATGATAGAAGAATCATGAATTGTGCTAAAAATATTTTGATTTCTTCCATAACCAACTTTCATCAAACTAGCGAAGAGTGATTGCATGGACGTTTAAGATTACGTAAAAGTAACCGAATGTTACGAAAACTATAAATTGAACGCGGATATTCCTTCTAAAATAGAGAAAAAAAGGAGAGGTTTATGAAGAAAAAGAAGTCTATCTTAGGACTTTGTGCACTGTTATTATTTTCTTGCTCTGATGTAGTAGCCGAACAAAGTTCCTATGTTTCATCTACACATGAAGAAACATCATTTGCTGTTTCGACGTCAATAGAAGATTTATCCTCAAAAGAGAGCGAACATTCCTCGGTTTCAAGTTCCTCGCTGGAGAGCAGTATTGCTGAATCCTCAATTGAATCTTCTCTTGAAGAATCATCATCAGAAGATTCTTCTGTAATTTCGTCTTCCGTTGAGGAAGATGAGAATCTTTTTTCTTATGATTATCATGCTCCAGATCAGTTACCAAAGATTTCTATTACCACAAGTGATAGTAGCAATGATTTTGCAACCATTCCTAATCGATTGAACAAATGGGACTATGTCAATGCCAAAATCAGTGTCTCAAATTGTGATGAAGACTACCAGTTGACTGATATTGATGCTGGTGTGAAAGTCAGAGGAAATTATACAGCCGATTATTCTAAGAAACCGTTTAGAATCAAGTTTAACAAGAAACAAAAGATGTTAGGTCTCAATGACGACCTGAAATCTAAGTCCTGGGTCCTTTTGGCTGATGTCAAAGACTCCAGTATGCTTCATAATGCCTACTCGTTCTATTTGGGAAATCAACTTCTCGGTCAGCAAGGTCTTTATGCCTCTGATTTTGTTCCGGTCAGCTTAGAAATCAATAACACCTATTGGGGTATGTACCTCCTTTGTGAACAGCAGCAGGTGGATGATGAGCGCGTCAATGTTTTGGATGTCGAAGATCTCGATGATGAGCAAGGTAATCACTATCAAGGTAATGACATCGGTTATTTTTTTGAATATGATGGATATTATTATATGGAAGGTGAAACGGGAGATCCGACGTTTACCATCACTCATCCTAGCAATAATATTCCTACCTTCAAGGGTGGTTATGCTTATTGTGGACAAAACGGATATACCATCAAGTCCACCATTTATGCGGATAGTCAGAAAAACTATCTCCAGAAATATCTGCAGAATCTTTTCAAGATGAGCTATAAAGCCATTGTCAACAAACAGTATTTCGCTTTTGATGCAGATAAACAGAACCTTCTTGCTAGTGGTGCT
>OMRU01000167.1 GCA_900313465.1 uncultured Clostridia bacterium | reverse complement strand
AGAAGAATCCAAGCGCATCAGAAGAAAGAAAAAGCCACTGCTGACTTTTTTGGCAAAATCGAATAACAGGGAATGGCGGTAGAAACACTGTCATTTTTTGAATTATAAAAATCCTCTTGAATTTTTTTGAATTAAATTGTATTATATGGATGTTGAAAGGAGGATTCTTATGATTCAATGGTTCAACAAGAATGATAAGAAGATGATGGCAACCATCTATCCCACCAACATTACCATCAACAAACCAGGGCTGGATAAAATAAGCCACGCCTATGCCTGCATGGTTGGCATCGACGAAGAAGAAAAGAAGATTGCGATACGTCCCCTGACCAAGACTCAGTTTGATTCTCATCTGTTTGATGAAGGCTCAATCTTTGTTCTCTCAGGAGGAAAAACCTACACGAGAATTTCTTCGACGGAATTTGTCAATGTCATATCAGATCTGCTCGGATATGATTTTAAGAATGGTGTAAAGAAATTCTCTTGTACCTATGATGATGAAAGTGATATGTTAATGATTGATTTGACGAAGGAGGTAATCTAGTATGGATCAGAATACCATTATGCTTATCATATGGCTGTCTGTATTTGTCCTAGCCTTGATTGCTGAATTTGCTACCGATGCCCTTGTCTCAGTGTGGTTCTGTATCGGTGCCCTTGCCGCTTTAGGCGTCACCTATATTCCAGGTACACCACTCTGGGTCGAGATTACGGTTTTCTTTGCCATCAGCACCATCTGCTTTATTGCCCTTAGACCATTAGCCAAGAAACTTCTCTTCCGCAATATGAGTCATACCAATATCGATGAAATCATCGGTAAGAAGGGCAAGGTCACAAAACTGATTGGTGAACTTGAAAATGGTGAAGTGAAGATCAATGGTGTTATCTGGACCGCCATGAAAATGGAAGACGCCACGGAGATTCAAAAGGATGCGGTTGTTGAAGTCGTTGCTGTGAATGGTAACAAACTTGTCGTAAAAGAGTATATCCATTAAGGAGGTAAAAAAATGGAACCCGGAGCTATTGTTGCAATTGTTATTGTCTGTGTCGTTTTGTTCTTACTCTTAGTTGTTTTGATTTCTCACATCAAGATTGTCAATCAGACTGACAAATTTGTCGTTGAACGTTTGGGTAGATATTTGACCACCTGGGATACCGGTATTCATGTCCTTGTTCCTTTCATCGATAGAGTTCAGAAGAAAGTTTCCATGAAGGAACAGATCTATGATTTCCCACCACAACCAGTTATCACCAAGGATAACGTCACCATGCAGATCGATACGGTTGTCTTCTTCACCGTCACCGATCCAAAGTTATTCACTTATGGTGTCGAAAATCCTATCGTCGGTATTGAAGCCTTATCCGCTACTACCTTAAGAAATATTATCGGTGAACTTGATTTAGATGCCACTTTGACTTCTCGTGATATCATCAACACCAAGATGAGACAGATTCTTGATGATGCTACCGATCCATGGGGTATCAAGGTTACCCGTGTTGAAGTGAAGAACATTCTTCCTCCAAAGGATATCCAGGCTGCTATGGAAAAGCAGATGAGAGCCGAACGTGAAAAGAGAGAAAAGATCTTGATCGCTGAAGGTCAGAAGACCTCTGCTATCACCATTGCCGAAGGTAACAAGGAAGCTGCTATCTTGAACGCTGAAGCCGAAAAGCAGGCTGCCATCAAGAAGGCTGAAGCTCAGGCTGAAGCCATTCTCAAAGTCAAGAAGGCCGAAGCTGATGGTGAACTTCTTGTCCGTAAGGCTGAAGCTGAAGGTATGAAGATGATCAATGATGCCAATCCAACTCAGGCTGTCTTGACCATCCGCTCCTATGAAGCTCTTGCCAAGGTTGCTGACGGCAAGGCTACCAAGCTTATCATTCCTTCTGATATTCAGAATCTTGCCACTATGGCCGCTGCTGTCACTGAGACCGTTTCTCAGATGAAGGTTGCTGCCAAAGAAGAACCAGCCAAGAAGGAAAGCACTGCTAAGCATGCTATCACTCAGGCTGATTTGGATGCTGCTGATGCTGAACTTCATCAGGAATTAGCAAAAGATCACTCCAAAAACGGCCGTCATTAATCTAGCGTGATATGAAACAAAGATCCTCTTTCTTGCAAAGGGGATCTTTTTTTGACCTCTTCATTTATATTAAATCGTACATTGAAAACTCACTTTGTTCGTAATCAAACAATTGAAAAGGCTTTCTTCTTTTTTTCTGTTCCAGTTATGATATGATAAATATCGTTCGTGTGCGAACAATTCGGAGGCTAACTATGATAGAGAACAAACCTTTAGGTGCTCAGATTCATATGACTGCTAACTGCATCGATAACTTTATTTCCGTTTTCCTAGCCAAAAATCTTCCCTCCAATATCACGGCTATGGAAGGCATGACATTAAAGTTTATCTATCATGCCAAAAGGGTAGTCTATGCAAAAGACATCATGCAGTTTACCAAGCTTTCTAAAGCGACTACATCTCAGACTCTGACCTCTATGGTCAAGAAAGGTTTGATTGAGATGCAGGAAAAAGAAGGCGACAAACGATCCAAGAGTATCGTTTTGACTCCTCTTGGTGAAAAAGAGTTTCACGCTTTTTCAGAGTCATTCAAAAAGATCAATGAAATCTGTGAATTCGATTTTACTTCTGAGGAAAAAGAACAGTTATCCAAATTGTTAGAGAAGTTCAGAAACAACGTAACGATAGATAGAAATGAGGTGTGTTATGGTAAAGAATAAAACCAAGAAAATTCATATGATTCCCGAACTTGCCAAGCACGTCAAGCAATATAAGAAAGACGTCTTTTTGACCTGGGGTATCGTCTTTGCGGAATCTTTGTTAGAAATCCTGATTGCTTTCTTCATCAAGTTTTTGATGGAAGCAATCAATAAGGGTGATATGGGAGGTATCTTCCTTTGGTCTGGCATCATGGCTTTGATGGCAATCTTGGCCGCTGTGGCGGGCATTATGGCCGGATATTGGGCTAGTAGTGCTGCGGCTGGCTTTGGTAAGAATTTAAGAGAAGCGATGTTTGTCAAGATTCAGCAGTATTCCTTTAAAAACATCGATAAGTTTTCTCCTGCTTCCATCGTCACGAGAACGACAACCGAT
>OMRU01000099.1 GCA_900313465.1 uncultured Clostridia bacterium | reverse complement strand
TCCTCATCGTCATCGACTACTTCACTATCGACTCTCTTGAAGGTGGTAGTTGGATCATTGTGGCTATTTTCTTGCACACTCTCTGTTGCAGGCCTACTTGGCTGATTATCCTCAGCAAAGAAGTCGCGAAGATAATCTGGTAAGACAGAGCGTTCTCTATCTTCCTTGATTTCTTCCTTGACCACGGATCTGATTGGTGTTTCTTCCTTCATAACAGGAGTAGAAGGTTCTTCAGGCATACTATTCATGCCGTTATTATTGAAAGAAGAAATCGAACGATTATAGGCAGTGTCAAGCTGATCGACATCAATATCGCGGGTAAAATCAGTAGCGATTATGGCAATCTTCATCTTGGAATGGAAGGAATCATCATTCTGAACACCAAAGATGATGTTGACATCATTTTCTCTTCCACCAGCCGATTCGGTGATATAGTTGATGGCATACTGGACATCATCAAGCGTGGTATCATCGCCAACCGTGATGTTTAAAATCATGGATTTGCTTCCGCGGATAGAGGTTTCAAGAAGAGGTGAATTGATGGCATTTGTCGCCGCATCAATGGCTTTATTTTCACCCTCACCATAACCAATACCGATCAAAGCAAGACCCTTACCTTCTAGTGTAGCCTTGACATCAGCAAAGTCGAGATTGATGACACCATGGACCAAGATAAGATCGGTGACGGTCTTGACCGACTGGGCGAGGATTTCATCGCTGGCGGCAAAGGCATTGCGAATACCAAGGCTACCATTGTTGAACATCATCTTGTCGTTAGAAACCACAATCAAAGCATCGACATATTGTCTCAAGTTATTGATACCTTCTAAGGCGTTATGCTTTCTTGCTTTACCTTCAAAGGTGAATGGACGAGTGACAATACCAATGACTAGGCATCCTTCTTCTTTAGCTACCTTAGCAACCACAGGAGCAGCACCAGTACCAGTACCACCGCCTTCACCAGCGGCAATAAAGACCATATCGGCGCCATGGATGACAAGTTTGATATCGTTATAGGAATCTTCGGCGGCTTTCTGACCCATCTCGGGGTTACCGCCAGCACCCAAACCGCGGGTAACGTTCTTACCCAAGATCAGTTTGTTGTCACATGGGGAATTGGCTAAAGCCTGACTATCGGTATTAAAGACCCAGTAATCGACTTCCTCGTTTTTGTCATTGAGCATGCCGTTGACAGCATTTGAGCCGCCACCACCGACACCGATAACAATAATCTTTGCGTTAGTCGGTAAGTCTTCATCGGCAAAGATAGGTTTTAAATCTTCATTTTCCATAAATCATTTCCTTTCTAATCGCGGGAGAAGGAAGAGAGGGCGAAATCATTGCTTTGTTCTTTTCTCTCATTCTCCTTTAGCGGATTCATATAGGTATTGCTGGTGATTCTGATACCACCAAGACACGGGATATAAGATTCATTTCTCGCTCCGATCACCTTTGGTGAGAAGGAAAGAATCTGACGGGAGAAGATACTTCCCAAATAGGAATCAAGGCTATCGATTCTGCTTCCCGAACCAGTAAAGATGACTGGAATCAGACAATTTGGATCGACTTGATCAAGCTCACTCTTCAAGCTTTCAAAATATAAGAAACTTTCTTTTAAGGCCGAAGAGATATCCGATAACTGAAGTTTCTCATCGCTGAAGTAAGGGAAACCTGCATCCTCTCTTAAGCCGAATAAAGAAGCTAATTCGATCATTCTTTCCAGGCTGACATTTAATTTTCTTCCCGCTTTTTCATAAGCGTGAGTTAAACCAAAGGGAAGTTGTCTAGAGAATAACATTCTCTTATCCTTGGTTAGGGAGATATAGGTGTAATCCTTTTCGACTTCCAAGGAGAAGAAGGCTAGAGGAGCCTTAAAGGCACAAAGGAAGGTAGAGGAAGCAAAAGGAGAAATCAAGTTGAGATAAGGAAGAATGCCAACATCCTTCAAGATCTGACGATAATAATCAAAAGTAACTCTTGAAATCATATGGGCATCAGCTCTGACCGAGAGATTTTCACTTCTCTTGCCCAAAGGGAAGTCTTTGCTTTGACCTGTGGAATCACAAGTGAAGCTGATCGGGTCATCATAGATGATGGCAGCGTTCTCAATCTTGACATGCTTGTTGATCATGCTGATGCAGTTGAGATAGTCTTTCTGGGAGATGTTGTCATTGACCGTGACCGTGGTATCTACCCCTTCTCTGACGGTAAATTCATCAGGGGGAAGCAAGACGACAAAATTGCCAAGTTCTCTCTTTAAGGAAGTTCTCACCTTGGCAAGCATGCTGCGAAGGGTATCTTCCGTGGTCTTCTTTTCGGGAAAACCGTTGGTATCAAATAATAATGGTTCACTTTCCATCGCTTCAAGGACAAACACTTTTTCCTGGAAGACATAACCGGTAACAAGACGAATGCTCGATGGAGTAAACTCTAACGAAGTAATGATATTATTCATTTTGCCTCCCTTTCACTTTTTTCATGAATCAACACACTGCCTTTTTTATCATTGTAGGAAGCGTAGAAGTAGTAAGTCTCAATCACCTTGTCATCATCCTGATAAGAGAAAGTCGTCTTTGGATAATCAGGACTCTTATGGGTGAAGTAATACATCTGATCTAAGGCTAAGGTCAAGAAGTTCTCAGCGAAGTATTTAGCGAAGAGTTCCGAGCGAAGTTTATCAAGCTGGTAATACTCGCCCTTATAGAGAAGTATGGCGCTAGCCACATTATCCCAATTGACATCGCCCTGTTCATTGATAAACTGGATGCCATCGATGTAGCTAAGAGAGGATAAGGAAACACCCTGAAGACGTTTAGAAGCAATCTTGCAATTTTCTTTGCTGGCCTCAGTTCCTGTTGGGAAATGAAGTTGAGGAAGGTTTTCCTTCATCTCATTTTGATAGGAGAGACGAAGACGATATTTATCATCCTCGCTGAGTTTCAGCTCATTGACCGATTGATAGATATCTTCACTTAACTTTCCTGAAGCAAAGTAGACTTCATCAGCACACTTGCAGACGGGATAGTCTTCAACAATCTTACCAGAAGCGACAAAGCCATTACTGGAAAATTCACAATCAAGAATCAAGCCTTTGGATTCTTCCAGGACATTCTCTTTGGCTTTAGAAGGATTCAAAAAGAGATTTGGATGATAGCCATCAAGACTAGCCATCTTGATGACTTCTTCTTTCTTGAAGTTGACAAAGCCAGTTAAAGACATTTCTTTAGCCTGGAAGACAGGCAAGGAAAAATATAGTGAGATCAAAGAAATCACTAAGACGATTACCAGCAAAGAAAAGACATTCTTTATGGTCTTTTTCAGGCTATGGCTACTCATCATATTTGCCATTGTCTCAAAGGTATTGGTGGTGGTATCGATGCAATTGTTATCCTGGTCCATTAAAAAAATATCCCCAATATAATTATTTTAAAATAATTATATGTTTTTATAAAGGGGATATTTCATGATAGTCACAATTTTATGCGGTTTAATCGGCCATAAAGGGGAAACATCTTAGCATAATAGCCGCCTTGCGAAGCACATTCAGATAAAGATGAAAATTCGTCGGAAACAAGCAGATAACTAGAGCGCATGGTCTTGTGATAGATGACAAAGAAATAGAAGTCGAGAGTAGTCTCCTTTTTGATACTGTCCGGCTTTAGGATAAACATATAGACTTTGGGTGAGAGAAAGCGTGGCTGATAGATATAAAGACTATTATCTTCAAGCCATTTGAAAGGGATAGGTACTTGGTGAAGAATGCTCCTCAGGCGAGCTTCATACCAAGACCTGGTGTAACAATCGTTCAGCATTAAATCTCCTCCTAGATAGATTGGCTATTTAATCCTAAAACTTTCCTATTTTCTTGTCAAATAGAATACCTTTTGGCATTTTTCGCATATTTTCAGTCGTTATGTTTTCAAGGAATTCATAACGCGGAATAACCTAAAAAGATATGTGGCATCATGCCACATATCTTTACATAATCTTGGTTCCTAGGAATTTAATTTTTTTCGAATTTCTGAAAATTTCCATTGTCAAATTTCCATAGATGTCAAAAATTGATTTTTCAGAATTCAGAATTTCATCGATGTGATCAAAAATGAGGACCTGTCCTTGCTGATCATCACTATTTGCCATCAGGCATTTATGAGAAGCAGTCGGCTTCAATCTTTCCTTTTCGATGGTCAATTTGAAAGTAGGAGCAGGAAATCCTTCACCAAATGGCATAAAGGATTCATAGATGGAATAATTGGCTTCGTTTAGATCCTCAATGGTGATATTGATCACATCTTCCGTCTTTTCTTCCATCTCCAAAGCCTGTTTAGAACACTCA
>OMRU01000240.1 GCA_900313465.1 uncultured Clostridia bacterium | reverse complement strand
GATGACTTGACCGACCCTGCTCCAGCAACCACCTTCTCTCATTTGGATGCCAAGACTGTCTTGGACAGAGGTATCGCCGCTTTAGGTTTATATCCAGCTGTCGATCCACTTGCCTCTTCTTCCAACTTCCTTGATCCAAATGTCGTCGGACAAGAACACTATGATGTCGCAAGACAGGTTCAGTCCATTCTTCAGAGATACAAAGATTTACAGGATATCATCGCCATTTTAGGTATGGATGAATTATCCGAAGAAGATAAGTTGACGGTCAATCGTGCCAGACGTATCCGTAACTTCCTTTCTCAGCCATTCTCGGTTGCTGCCAAGTTCAATGGTTTTGAAGGTAAGTTTGTTAAAGTCAATGATACCATCACTTCCTTTAGAAGAATCTTAAATGGTGAAGGTGATAATTTACCAGAAGCTGCCTTTACTTATGTCGGCACTTTTGATGATGCGATTGCCAAAGCCAAAACCTTAGAAAGTAAATAATCATGGCCAATAGATTTCATTTAGAAATCATCGTTCCGACATCTATCTACTTCAATGATGATGTAGATAGTGTTTCGGTTGTCACTTCTGATGGTGTGCTGACCATTTTAGCAGAGCATGCCGACTTGATTGCCAACATTGAGATTTCTCATCTTGTCATTCGTCAGAATGGTCATCTTGACAACTATGCTGTTTCTGGTGGTGTCTTAAACATCTATCAGAAAGAAAACAAAGTCATGATGATGGTCAATGCGATTGAATCACAAGAGGAAATCGACTATGAAAGAGCCAACAAGGCCAAAGACAATGCGCAAAAGCGTCTACAGGAAGAAGAACTTTCCTTACGCGAACAACAGAAGACAGAAATCAAGTTGAAACGTGCGTTAAACCGTTTATCTCTACGAGATTTAACGTCTCATTAAGCTGACCCAGCCGGTCGGCTTTTCTTTCATCTTAAAGAATGTATATAATATTACAGTCTAGGAGGAATAACCTATGAAAAAATTTGATAATATCAGCTGGGAAGAATACTTTATGTCTATTGCTTTGCTCTCTAGTTTGAGAAGCAAAGATCCCCATACCAAAGTCGGTGCCTGTATCGTCTCACAAGATCACAAGGTTCTTTCTCTTGGTTACAACGGCATGCCAATCGGAGTAGATGACACACAGATTCCATGGGATGGTTTCAATCCAGAAAATCCTTTACCAGAATTAGAAACCAAATATCCTTATGTCTGCCACGCAGAATTAAATGCTATCTTAAATTCCAACCATGACTTACATGGTGCCACTGTCTATGTCACTTTGTTCCCTTGCAACGAATGTACCAAGGCTATCATTCAGTCTGGTATCAAGGAAATCATCTACTTATCTGATAAATACCATGATAAGGATGAAGAAGTCGCCGCCAGAAAAATGTTAGATATGGCTGGTATCAAGTATACTCAGTACAAGGGTAAATTGCCGGAAATCACCTTCAAAAATGAAGAATAATAATCAATTCCCTGTTAAAAAGGCTATCGTCTCTACCATCATCATCACTATGGTTTTCATGCTTTTGCTTGGATTACTTTATACCATAGCGTTAAACGCTTCAGGTGAGAAGTATCTTTGGATTTTCTTGGTTGTCTGGGGTGGGTGTTTTGTAGTATCCTTAATAGCCTATTGGATTTATCAGATTCGCCAATACAAACGTAAGCACAAATGAAAAGAAGTAAAAAAAGAGAAATCGAACTCACTCCTATCGACCCTAAGATTCCTTCTGACTCTGCGATATTCCTGGAGAACTTATCTTTTGGATACGAGACAAATAAACTCAATATCAAGAAAGTAAACGTCGATATCAAGAAAGGTCAGTCGATTGCCTTTATCGGACATAATGGTTCTGGCAAGTCTACCCTTGCCAAACTCATCGATGGCATCCTTGTCCAGAACAGAGGTGACATCTATATTTTTGGTGTCAAGATGACTGATGATAACGCCCTTATTCTTCGTCGAGATATCGGCTTAGTCTTCCAAAATCCCGACTCTCAGTTCATCGGTGCTACGGTCAGAGATGACATCGCTTTTGGTTTAGAAAACGCCTGTGTCGATCCTTCCAAGATGAACGATATCATCCTAGATTGTGCCACCAAGGTAGGTATGCAGGATTATCTTGATGCCGAACCTTCCCATCTAATTTTGGATGAAGCTGGTGCCATGCTTGATCCAAAAGGCAAACGCCAGATCAGAAACATCATCAAGGAAAGAAAGAAGGAAAACCCTGACCTTACCATCATCAATATCACCCATGAAATCGATGATGCTTATGATTCCGACCGCGTGCTTGTCATGAACGGAGGTCAACTCATTTTAGATGATAAACCAGAAGTTGTTTTCGATAACGACGAATTATTAAAGCAAATTCATTTGGATATTCCTTTTGCTCACAAATTGGCAAAAGATCTAAAAGAGGAAGGCATGGATCTCGGTCTGATTAAAAATGACGAGGAACTTTATAAAAAACTATGTCAATAAAACTAGAACAGGTAAATTACACCTATAATCCTCATCGCCCTGGTGAAAAGGTTGCTCTAAAAGATATCAACCTGGTTTTTAAAGACCACTGCTTTACTGCCTTGATCGGTAGAACCGGTTCAGGTAAATCTACTTTGATCCAG
>OMRU01000242.1 GCA_900313465.1 uncultured Clostridia bacterium | reverse complement strand
AAAGGTCATGGAAGCATTTTCGCCTTCTGCAACTTCCTGAGTGAAACTGAATAAGACATCAGTATTACCTTCAACTGGAGAATAGTTTAAAGCGTTAGCGGCAGACCAGACAGCGGCAGAGCAGACAAATCTGCACTTGAGTTGAGAAGAGACAATGGCGGTGTAATCAAAGTACAAAGTACCCTGGGCATAAGTCTTTTCTTCACCACCTTCATTTCCACCAGATTGCTCTTTGGTCAAAGCAGTGACATCTTCACAAACGAAGTTATAAGTAGCCTTATAATCGCCATAGATGGCTTCTTCCCAGGACATGGAACCGGCATTATCAGTGATGGTGACAACATGGGCAGTACCATTTAAATTGATGGTCAAGGTTTCATTCTGATAAGACCAGGAGACAGGTTTGGCAGTTGGATAATAACCCTTAAGGCTACCATCTTCATTCAATCTGGAACCGAAGTTTTCACCGGTGTTATCTCCATAGAGATAGATGCGTTCTTTGGTGGCAGTATCTTCAAATAAGGCAGCATATGTAGTAGGAGCAGTAAACTTGTAGACCTTGGCATTGATGAAATCATTGGCAGTCTGATAAGCGGTAGGATTATATTCCAAAGTGACTTGACGACCAGAAATACCAAGCGGGACAGAGAAGTTGCTGATTGGAAGTGGAGTGACGCCATCAGTAGCATAAGAGATGGTGTAGGTGTATTTACCAGTTAAGGCTTCACCAGTCATGCTCTTGACACCTTCACAATAGTTGACGACAGCCTTGATGGCCTTATCATCGTTATCATCGACAGATTCTGCCCATTTACCTTCATACCATTTGGTGAAGTTCTTATTGGTGGCGGAATCAGAGACATCTAAGGAATACATGGCATAACCATAGCCATCCAAAGTGCCATCGCTATATAAGTTGAGATAGTAGGTATAAGCCATACCATAAGCAGCCATTTCGGTGTTTTCACCAGTAAACTGATAAGAGATGGTGACTTCTTCTTGAGTAGAAGAAGTTTCTCCCTTGCTGGAAGCATCAACAACACTACTGACTGGAGTGGAAGACTCTTCCACACTGGAAGGATTATTTCCACAACCGGCAAGGCCAAGAGAAGATAAGGTAGCAAGAGCGAACAGAGCTAATCTTTTGAGTTTCATCTTTTTTCCTCCTGTTTTTTAAAAAAATAAGATGATGCCTTCTTATTAAGAAGGCTAGAATTTTCACGACAATTATTCCTTTTTGATGAGGACAAATTCAGCAACCATCAATCCCGCAGAGACAAGTCCAATGCCAAAGCCGACAAATGTCATGACCTTAAGCAAAGTAAGCCACCAGGATTCCACAGCGACAATCTTACTAGAAGAAGCAATGCCGTTCATGGCAATAGAATGAGAAATAGAATAGATGATGCGTTTAGTGGCGGTGTGCATGCAGTGCACCATCGCTGGATTATTTTCATAGCCAACTAAAGTACCCGCAGAACCAGAACCATCCCATAAATCCTGACCGGCAAGGACGCCCATAGCGATATCCATATAACCGGCAAAGACAGAACAGTCAGTGATGGCAGCACCCTTCATGCCCCATTCCTTACGTAAGACATTCGTCATCAAGTTATAATCACTACCAGACCAAACGACACCAAGACGGTTAAAGGAAGTCATAACACCAGCACCACCGCCTAAGACACTACCTTCAAAAGCTCTTAAATAGAGTTCACGAATGGACTGTTCGTTTGCCCAAGTAGAGATACCATAACGACCGGATTCCTGATCGTTTAAGGCAAAGTGCTTGGTAAAGACATAAATACCAGTCTTCTGAATGGCAGCAACTTCTGGTTCAACTGTCTTGCTAGAAAGAAGAGAGTCTTCCGAATAGTATTCAAAGTTACGACCACAATATGGTGTTCTATGCAAGTTGCAGGCAGGACCATATAAACCAGCAGTCTTGATCGGATTATTCTTATCGGTAGCGGCACGACGACAATCCTCACCGATATCCTTACCCATGTTGGAGACAAGCTCAAGGTTTCTTGTAGAAGCCATGATATCTTCGGAAGTATAACCCATACCGGAGTTACCGCTGACTAAGGATTTGGTGTAACCCTGAGGTCCATTTTCATCTAACGTAGCAGGTAAGCCAAGAGATGGGACTTCGTTAGTACGATGGAAGCCGTTG
>OMRU01000191.1 GCA_900313465.1 uncultured Clostridia bacterium | reverse complement strand
TATGCCGAAGGAGAATTCGACCAGGTCGACCGCGTCTTGTTCGACTTGAAGAACAATCCTCATTCCAGAAGAATCATGACCAACATCTATAACTTCGAAGATCTTCATGAAATGCACTTATATCCTTGTGCCTATTCCATGACCTTCAACGTCGCTGGCGATAAACTTAACGGTATCCTCAACCAGCGTTCTAATGATATGCTTACTGCCAACAACTGGAACGTTTTGCAGTATTCCTTGTTGATCATGATGTTTGCTCAGGTCTCTGGCTTAAAGCCTGGCGAACTTGTTCATGTCATCTCTGATGCTCACATCTATGATAGACATGTCGACTTAGTCAAAGAAGTCATCGCCAAGCCACAGCATAAGGCTCCAACCTTAAAGATCAATCCAAACATCAAGAACTTCTACGACTTTAAAGTTGAAGACTTTGAATTAGTCGATTATGAATATGAAAAATTAGGCAAGAAAATCCCGGTAGCCATCTAACATGTTAAGAGCCATTTTACACGCAGATTCCCAATGGGGAATCGGTAAGAAGAACGATTTGATGTTCTCTCTTCCCAAAGATATGAAATTCTTCCGTACCACCACCAAAGGTCATACTGTGGCCATGGGTGAAAACACTTTGATTTCCTTTCCTAATTCTCAACCATTAAAAAATCGTACCAACATCGTCCTATCACAAGACGAAACACATAACTACGAAGGAGTTGTTAACGTTCATTCTTTTGATGAATTCCTGAAAACAATCAAGGAATATATGAAAAAGGATGACGTCTATATCATCGGTGGTGCTTCGATTTATCGCCAGATGGTGCCGTATTGTGATGAAGTCTTATTGACCAAAGTAAAAGCCGATGGAAAAGCAGAAGTCTTCTTCCCTAACCTTGACGAAGATCCAAATTATGAAATGACTTATGCTTCAAAGGAAGAAGAAGATAACGGATTGATGATTCAGTTCACCACCTACACAAATAAGAATCCGTTAAAACTGTAAACGAAAAGCGGATAGTGCCACATGATATGCTCCTTCTAAAGTAGACAGTGCAATAACTAAAAGGATGGACACCCATGGGTGTCCACCCGGAAAAATTGCCGTCCGCTCTGGAAGGAGTTTTTCTCATGGGAAGAAAACCAAAGTATTCAGTCGAGGAAAAAATCAAGGCGGTTGAAGATGTCTTGATCCGGAAGAAGTCTAAAAATTCCGTGGTGAAAGGCCTGGGAACGGGCCTAGGTTTGGATAAGCTCAATTACTGGATTGCACAATACAAGGCCTATGGACCCGATGGACTAAGGACGCATCAGAGAAACAACCGGTACACCGAGGAAGATAGACTGATGGCCTTCGAATATATCAGGGCAGGGAAATCCGAAAGTGAAGTCAGCAGAATGCTCCTGATTCCATATTCGGTTATTCGTAAATGGGTTAGATGCTATAATAATCCCACAAAGGTGGGATCCAGTATGGTGGGAAAAGGCGGAAAGGGAGTGCCGAAGCAGCATCATGACTTCGGCACGATGCTAAAGGCGACGAAGGAATGCATCGAGTCAGGGCACGACTACAAGTCCGTCTGCGCGAAATACTCCGTCAAGTACTCCGCCCTTTACTCATGGGTCAGGAAATACGAGGCCGAAGGCGAATCCGGACTCGTGAGGAAGTCCCATGGACGCAAGGCCGCAACAGATCCAAAGCTCACCGAGAACGAGAGGCTGAAGGCCCAGCTTGCAAAGAAGGACCAGGAAATACGTGAACTCAGGGAGTCGCTCGAGATTCTTAAATCAGGGAGTCGCTCGAGATTCTTAAAAAAAAAGAACAGATTTCCTTCCTACTGGCTACAGGACAGATAAAGTCAGACAATTAGCACAGTACCTGACGATCAAGGAACTGTCGGCAAAATACAGCGTTTTCAGGCTCTGCAGTGAGCTCTGTGTTTCGCGTGCCTCGTATTACAAGTGGCTAAGAAGGAAGCCAAGCAAAGCGGAGATGAGGAACAGGGAATTGGACGAGAGGATCGTCTTCCTCTTCGACAGGTACGACGAGGTCTACGGATACCGGAGGATAGCAGACGAACTGATGTCCGAGTTCGGAATCAGGGTATCCAGAAAGTATGTGCTGCACAGGATGAGGACACTCGGGATACGCTCCAGGATACGAAAAAAGAAGTATCCCTACAAGCCATGCCAGAAGACGGAAGTATACGAGAACATCCTTGCCAGAAGGTTCAAGGCGGATTACAGGAACCAGGTGTGGGAGACGGACGTGACGGAGTTCCATCTGCCGGACGGATCGAAGCTCTACCTGAGTGCCATCATGGACAGGTACGACCACTCCATCGTCAGCTTCAACATATCCAGGCACAACGACCAGGAGCTCACAATCGAGGATCTGAGGAATGCAATCTACCTCAACAGAGGCTCGCATCCGCTGCTCCATTCGGACAGGGGATCAACCTATACCACGGTTGCCTACAACGACGTTCTTAGGGAGAACGGAATGGTGCATTCGATGTCCAGGGTCGGAAAGTGCATCGACAACGGACCGATGGAAGGCTTCTGGGGCACACTGAAGTCAGAGGCATACTACGGGAAGAGGATCAAGACATACGCCGAGATGAAGACGGTGATTGAGACGTACATCTACTTCTACAACATGAAAAGAAGGCAGGAGAACTGTACCAGATAACCTATATTCATAGGGAGTGAGATGGTACAGTGATTCCTGCCTTCTTGTTTTTAGTTAATTCGAATTTCTACTGTCTACTTGACAAACACCAGTTCAATAAGCACTAACCCTTTTTTAGTCTTTGATTTGCCAGTCAATCATTTCCACACCACTTTCAAGCAGATACTGATTGACCATTTTGAAACAATCAGAATGGAAGAAGCCTCTCGATGCACTTAACGGACTTGGATGTGCAGTATGAACAATGTTGGCCTTTGGATTATGAATCAAGTCTTGTTTCTTTAAGGCGTAATTACCCCATAAGAGATAGACAATAGGTTGATCTAACCTATCCAGACAAGAAATGACGGCATCAGTAAAGGTTGTCCACCCAAGTTTGGAATGGGAATTAGCCTGTCCTTCCTTGACGGTCAAAGAAGCGTTGAGAAGCAAGACACCCTGTCTTGCCCAGGCTTCTAATCCACCATTATGAAGCGGACGCGGATATCCGTATTCCAGGTTCAGTTCTTTATAAATATTGATTAGCGACTTTGGTAAGATGACGCCTTCTGAAACAGAAAAAGCTAGACCATTGGCCTGATATTCCTCATGATAGGGATCCTGGCCTAGGATGACGACTTTGACCTCTTCAGGTCTAGTCAAGGAAAAAGCGCGGAACACCTGATCATAAGGTGGATATACTTTCTCCTTTTCATAACTAGCAGCAACCGCATCAATAAGATTCTGATAATATGGTTTTTCGATTTCTTCTTTTAGCAAGTCCTTCCAGGCTTCTGGGAAGGTTTCTAGTGTTTTTTTAATCTCTGTCTTCGTCATCGTCATGTTCTCTTTCTTCAGGATGACTAGCATAGTACTGATTTCTCTTTTGAACAAACATAGAGATATCCTTGACCATAGAATAGCCAAGTACCAATACTGCTGCTACAGCAATGAAAATGGCAACCAGAGCATAAATAGCCCAGTCGTAGAGAACATTGATGACAATGCTGGTAGCCAATATGACAAGTGAGACTAAGAAAAGCCAAACGGAAGGATGTTCATCTAATCTGAATTTCATAACAAATACCTCAAGATAAGAATATTATAAATGAAAAGGACCAGTCTTGCGACTGGTCAGTTTAATCTTTGAACCATTCAGATTTGATGAACTTCATGGTCTGTTCCAAATCTTCATCTTCAATGGCAGCAATGGCGAATAGATAAGATGGCATAGGAAGAGCTTTTTCTAAATCAAATTCTACCTGACCACCAACTTCACCCTGGCCTTTGACGATATAATAACGATTGTTGTTAAGGACAAGAAGTTTATCGTCTTTGACAACTAAGATTTCACCGATTTTCATTTGTATACCTCCTTGGGTTGGTTTACTATAAAAAGAGATTATCACATTTTCCTATTTGATAGTGCTCTCATGCTTTTTCTTAATGTCATCTAGCAAAAAATGTCAGTTTTTCAATAAAATTTTCAACATTTTTCTTCTTTTCTTTAAAATTTCGCACGTTAGAAAACTTTAAAAATGCATTCCTCAAGATAAGAAAATGTGTCATAATTCTTTTATAACAATTATATTTTCATCGTTTTTATCCAGCCTCTTTATGAGAAAGGAGTTCACCTGTTCTTATGAGCAATAAACTATGTGTCGTCTTTCCCGGTCGCAGATATTCTTGTGATCGTTCCTTGCTTTATTATCCCAGCTGTTATTTTTCTCGTCTTGGTTATCAGATGGTATTTCTTCATTATGATGCTCATCGTGAGAAGAAAGACATGCTCCCTTTAAAAGAGAATTT
>OMRU01000098.1 GCA_900313465.1 uncultured Clostridia bacterium | reverse complement strand
GATTATACTCTGTAAGTTATTTCCCCTGTAATTTACCGGTAAATGCCTAAACCCGGGTTTAGGCATTTATCGAAATTAGAAAAATGGGCTATTGATAATCTTTGGATTACCAATAGCCTTTTATCGTTAAAAAGTAAAATACATCACGACGTTTTTAAGATTGTGGCGACGAGATCCATCACCAGATTCCTTCATGCCTTTGACTGTCAAGGTGACTTGGTTTATCTTTTCTCCCTCAGTTGGTGTCCAGGTCTGTAAGATGTTGGTGCTTGAGAATGTTTTGCCATCACAGGGTTGAGAAGTATAGCTTCCGCTAGAATAGGCGTCCTCATCAACAGGGCAGTTGGAGGAGCTAGAAAAGACCAGTTCCATAGATAGGAAGTAACAGTTTTCGGCTGTAATAGAAAATGTTAATGTATCTCCAGGATAACAACGGATACCTTCTGTATTGGCATACCAGGCAGAATTACCTTCAAAGGAAATAGAAGTGTAGCCTTCGCTGATTGTCTTACCAGAAAGATCATAAGATGTTCCCGAGTAATAATTCTTCAAGGCGTATTCGTCTTGATATTCAAGAGGGGTATAATCCTCAACGAAGAATAAGGAAATATCGATATCTTCTTGGATAGTCAACGTATATTGATTCTCGTGTAAATTGAAGGCTTCCACTCTCTTGTCGAGATAAGTGAAATGAGAAAGTTTATAACCTTCTTCAGGTGATATGGTAATGGTGGCAATTTGGCCATATTCGTAGTTGGCTTTATCAGAAGATAGTCTTCCATGTTCGCCTTTGAAGGTGACTTGGTAGAGGGATGTTTCTATGTTTGTCACTTCGGTGCAATCAAGTAACTGTAAGACACCCTGACCGTTTCTTCTGATGGCAACATCGAAAGTGGCTTTATCTTTTTTATGTAAAGAAGGAAGGGTGTCCTTGGTATCGATGATAGGAATGAGATTGCTAGTTGTTTCTAAATCATCAGCTAAGATATAAGCGGTTGGACCGGTGACGGAGTTGACATAGGCAGTTACAAGATATCTTTGTGGACTCTTTTCATTCTTCTTTAAGACGCTTTCAATTTCACGGATTTCGGCGATGGTTTTCACAATCGCGTGATCGACAAATTCTCTTGCTGAAGAAGAGATACTGGGTTCGTTAGTATCAATAGAAGTTGAATCAGTAGTAGAAATAGAGTTATCCATAGAAGTGGAAGTCATAGCATTACAACCACTTGAAGAAAGAGAAAGAAATAACGGCATTAGAAGATATTTATGAATATGTTTCATGGTTTGGTCCTTATCTTTTGTTTCACTTATGTAAAATTTTATCAAAGAATCTTTTCCGTGAGTATAAAATTTTGTTGTTTTTCTTCCTTCAATTTAAAAAGAAACAATCGACTTATCTTTGATAGATAAAAGAGGGCAAAATGTAACATCGTAAAAAGAAAAACCAGTTTCTTTGACTTGGAAACTGGTCTAGGATTAGATGGCTTACAAATTCTTGAGACGTTCGACTAAAGAAGAGATTTCTTCTTCCTTATGGGCGATTTGAACAGTTGGTTCTTCATTCTCAAGGAGAACTTCTTTGACTTCCTCTTTCTTGGTATTCTCGATATGAGAGAAATCTAATGGATGCTTCTTCTTGATGAATGGGAATTCTTTTTCATCGACACCCTTGATCATATTCATCAACTTGATGGTCATGATGGTACCTAAGATAAGAGAACCGATAGCGTTGCCAAGGATGATCTGTAAAGAAGAGGAATAAACGCCATAGACAATCCATAAAGCATAACCGATAGTCATCATGAAATACATCAAGAAAGAAACGGATTTGGAGTCTTTGGTCTTGATGATTTTGACTAACTGAGGAAGAGAGCAGGCGGTGGTTAAGGTAGTAGCGATAAAGCCGATAATTTCAAATATATTCATTCTGATATAATCCTTTAATAGTGGGCTATTTCTTTAGCCGGATAAAATATATCATGTTCTACATCAGTCCAATAAAGTAAGTGGTTTCATTCTTTTTCTTGATAACGCTTTCTAAGAAAAAACAGGTCAAAATTGATATATTTCAGACGATTTTTTGATTTTTTAGACTGATTTCATTCAATTTCAATGGTTTTTGGAAACTTGAATTTTAAGGCTGGAATGAAAAGAAATTAGGATAGATTTAAGGCCAAAAAGGAAGAAACAACTCAGTGGCGGATAAAGTAGCAAATAAAGGGTATAGGACTTATTTTGAGTGTAACAAAATACATATCTTAGAAAGCAAAAATTTAATAAAAGTGTGATTTACCCGATGTAAACTCGGTATAAATATGTGATTAGTGTTTGTATTTCATTGATTGCACAGAATATCATAATAATGTGAAAATGATACACTAAAACTATAATAAAAGTGTGATGGAGGATAAGATATGGATCGATTGATTGGGTTGGCGTTAGAAAAGAAATAATGCTCGAATCATTGAGGAAGTAAACCTATGATAAAAAAAGGAGAATCGATATGATAAAGATATTATTTATCTGCCACGGCAATATCTGTCGTTCCGTTTCTGCGGAATATATCTTCAAGGAATTGCTAAAAAGAAGGAATTTAGAATCCTCTTTTTATGTGGATTCTGCAGCAACCTCAAGAGAAGAAATTGGTAATGAAATCTATCCTCCGATGAGAAGAACACTTGTCTCTCATGAGATACCAATTTTAAATCATCATGCAAGGCAGGTTATGAAACAGGAATATGATGATTTTGACTATATCATCGCTATGGATGAGGAAAATATGTATAACTTGAAACGCCTCTTCAATCAAGATTTAAAACATAAAGTTCATTACCTATTGGAGTATACTAATTCCCCTATGGAAGAGATTGAGGATCCGTGGTATACGAGAAACTTTGAGAAAGCCTATCAGGATATTCTGAAAGGATGTCTAGCCTTGTTGGATCGCTTAGTTCATGAATGATGATTTGATTATTTTTGTGAATATTTGTCATGATTCACCACAAGATATAATCAAGTCTGCTCATAATTTATAAAAGTGAGCGTAAATAAGCAAAAAACACTAAATGAAAGCACTACCACCGTTATATAATGGAGATAGATTTTTATCCAGTATATAGGAGGAAAAATAATGCTAGTTGAAACCAAAGCAAGAATTGGTGTCTTTGCTATCGCCTTGAAGGCCTATCTACCTCAGTTCCCTCAGCTCGTCAAGGAATTTGACGAACAGTACGAAGCTTTTAAAAAGACACTTCCAGATAGTGTTGAACTCATCGATGGTGGTATTGTCACCAGCAAAGAACAATCGATGGTTGCTGGAGATAAGTTCCGTGCTGCCGATGTGGATTTGGTCATTCTTCAGATGCTTACCTATGCCACAAGCTATAACATGCTTCCTGCCATTCGTGACTTGGATGTTCCTGTAGTTGTGGTCAATGTTCAGAAGAAGAAAGCGCCAGATTATGAACATACCGATATTCCTACCTGGCTTGGAGAATTATATGCTTGTGGTGCTACCGGAGAAGCAGTCGCTGATTTAGAAAGAGCTGGTAAAAGACATGCTGTCATCACCGGTGTGGTTGAAGGTGGCGATAAGGAAGTGCAGGATCAGATTGAAGACTGGTGTAAGGCTGCCCAGGCCAGAAGAAGATTCCGCGATACCAATATTGCTCAGATCGGTAGACCATACCCAGGTATGATGGATCTTTATATTGATGAAACCAATCTCTATAACCGCATGTTTTTATATACCAAGCAGTTTGATTGGGAAAAGATGTGGGCCATTGCCGATGATATCAAGGATGAAGAAACCATCAGGGCAAAAGCCAAAGATATTCTTGCTACCTTTGAAATCGAAGGCGGTGGAAGTGAAGAAAAAGTCTGGGATATGGCTAAATACGTCGTCGCCTTTGAAAAGTGGGTCAAGGATGAACATATCGGTTTAATCGCTTCTCACTATGATGGTTTTGCAAAAGGCCAGGCCGGTGTTCTTGATTCCATGCTGATTCCTGCCTTCTCCATGCTCATCAAGCAAGGAACAGCCTGCGCGGTGGAAGGCGATATGAAAGTCGCTATGGCCATGTCCATTTTAAAGACGATTTCTGGAACCGGTCAGCTCTCTGAAATGTATTCCATCGACTTTAACGAAGACATTTGTATCATCGGTCATTCTGGTTCTGGTGATGCCGATATCTCTCTTGCTCATAAGCCAACCATGAAGATTGTTCCTGTCTTCCATGGTAAAACCGGTGGCGGATATCTAACTCAGTTCTATCCTCCGGTTGGCCCTGTCACTTATCTTGCTATCACTCAGGATAAGGATGGACATTTCAAGTTTGTGGTT
>OMRU01000210.1 GCA_900313465.1 uncultured Clostridia bacterium | reverse complement strand
CGCCATCAGAAAAACCAGTTTAGAAAACGTCTTTCTCATCCCTTCCAATTTGACTTTGGCTATGGTCGAAAGCACCCTTTTGGCTAGTCAGGGTCAAGCCCCTTTAACTTTGTTAAAGACTTGTCTGGAACAGAAGGAAGCTCTGCTTTATGACTTCATCATCATCGATTGTCCACCTTCCCTTGGTTTCTTATCTTTAAACGCGCTTAACGCTGCCAAAAGTATCATCGTACCTGTGCAGTGTGAATATTTTGCTCTCGACGCGTTAGCCCAGCTCCTTTCGAGTGTCGCTAGCGTCCAGAGAAGTTCCAATCCAAACTTATCCATCATGGGTTTGGTCATGACCATGTTTGACCCGAGAACCAAACTATCCACGGAGATTGCACAAGAAGTCAGAAGCAATTTCAAAGACCGCGTCTTCACAACGGTCATCCCTCGCAACATCTCCATTCCTGAGGCGATTGCCAATGGTCTTCCAGTCAATCAGTACAAGCCCAATTCTGCAGGTTCCTTAAGTTATGCCGCCTTAGCCAGAGAGGTCTTGGAATATGCCGAAAAGAACGAGAAGAACTGACCTTTCTGCCTTGGTTGAGAAATACCAGGGTTTATCTATCGTTTCGGAAATCGAGCACAACCTTTTAAGTGCCAACAGAAGTAAACACAACATCGAAGATCTCATCTTGAATGATCTCTATGATGAGAAAAACTATTGTCTTGAAAAATACCAGGGATTGAAAGATTCCTTAAAAGACGATGGTTTTTTGGTTCCTTTGATCATCGTTGAGTCAAAAGAGAACAAGTTTGAGATCATCAACGGTGTCAAACGTTATCTTTTAGCAAAAGAACTCGGCTACAAGGAAATGCCTTGTGTCTTAGCTGAACTGAGTATAGAGAGAAAACTAGCCTACATCATTCAAAACATCTGTTCTGAAGGAGATTGTCCTTTAGTCAAAACCAAGGCGTTTTTGACTTTGGAAGAACAATACGGTTATTCGGATATGGATATCTCCAAGATTTCCTCTCTTTCCTTAAACCAGGTAAGAAACATCAAACGTCTATCTTCTCTTCCTGAGTTTCTCAAGGAAGGAGTAAGAGATTTTACGCTTAGTTATTCTGAGGCTAGAGCCTTACTGAATCTTCCCGAAACAAAACAACATGAACTCTATGATCAAATCAAAATGGGCATGTTATCCGTTCGAGACCTTGAAAAGATCAAGCGTCAGCATATCGGAAGATTGAAGAAAAGAAAAGTGACTCTCAGAAATAAGAGAGTCACCATCACCTTTGCTAGTGTAGAAGAAGCAAAGAAATTCTATCCGATGATTGAAAAAGAGTTTTCTGATTAGGCTTTGAGATTCATTTCCAAAGCCTTTTTCTTTTTGTATTCTTCTCGTTCCTTTAACGAGACAAGACAACCGCAATAATCCTGTCTGTAGAGCTGATATTCCTTAGCGATAAGAATTCCCTTATACTGGCCGTTTTCCTTCTTGAAATCGGAGTATAAGTATTTGGTGTTAGGATATTTCAAGGCTAGTTTTTCAGCAATCTCATTTAATTCCTTACTCGGTTTTTTACATGAGACCGTCATGACAGTAGTGAAGTAATCAAAATGATGGTCGTTAGCATATTCATAGGCTAGTCCCATTCGATAAGCGTGACATCTAAGGCAGGTCTTACCACCTTCTTGATCGTTGATTCTTTCAGCAAAAAGACGGTTATATTTCTCAAAGTCATCTTCGTTGATGATTAAAGGAATATCCTCTTTTCGAAACTGACTATACGCCTTGATGAAATCCTGGAGAGTCTTTAATCTCTTCTGGTATTCTTCAAGAGGTTGAATGTTGGGATTAAAAAATCCCACCGTCACCTTAAAGTGATCAAGAAGGATTGATAGAGGATAGGTAAGACAAGGACCACAGCAGGCATGTAAAAAGAGGGTAGGCTTCTCTTTAAGAGCGTCTACCTCTTTGATCAATTCTTTAAATTCCTGATT
This sequence comes from uncultured Clostridia bacterium, assembly GCA_900313465.1. Taxonomy (GTDB): domain Bacteria; phylum Bacillota_I; class Bacilli_A; order RFN20; family CAG-288; genus Enterosoma. The sequence continues at coordinate 476 of OMRU01000210.1, read as the reverse complement.
GTAAAAATCCTTACTCTCTCTATTCAGCATCGCTAGCCTTATCCTGATAAATGAACATCGAATCACCAAAGGAGAAGAAACGGTATTTGTTCTCTACGCAGTGCTTATAGGCGTTAAGGATGTTATCTCTGCTAGAAAAGGCGGAGACAAGCATCACTAAAGTCGATTTTGGCAAGTGGAAGTTGGTGATAAGACAATCGATAGCCTGGAATTTAAATCCCGGGTAAATGAAAAGCTTGGTGTTACCAGAACACTCTTTGAATGTGCCATAGGCCTGATATACCGACTCAAGAGTTCTCGTGGAAGTTGTACCGATAGCGATAATTCTTCTCTTCTCCTTCTTGGCCTGGTTTAAGATATCCGCACTTTCCTTAGACATCATATAGAATTCAGAGTGCATGTCGTGGTTGCGAATATCATCTGTCTTGACAGGACGGAAGGTTCCAAGACCGACATGAAGCGTGACATCGACAACA
>OMRU01000102.1 GCA_900313465.1 uncultured Clostridia bacterium | reverse complement strand
AAAATAAGAAAATTGAACTTCAGGCAGATCCTACAGATGACGACGTAATCTCAGTTATAAAAAAGGAAATCAAATCTCTAAATGAAACATTGTTATTTCTAGAAAAAGCAAATAAATCTGAAGAAATTGCGATTGAAACTCAGAAAAAAACAGTTTTGGAATCATATTTACCCGAGATGCTTTCTAGAGAGCAGACAGAATCATTGATAGATGAAACGATTTCAAAATTATGAATTCTCTCATTTTGAAGAAGAGGTTGACTCATCTTGAGATAGATTGTGTTATTCAGATGACCATTGGAATCGATATCCTCTTTAACCACCTGATAATCTTTAACAGATTTGAAGTCATATTCATCGATAGAAAAGTTTTCTAACGTCTCATCATTAAGAGGCAAAACGGAATCGATATCAGGTAAGACTTCCGCAAGTCTGTTTTTGAATACCTTGGTAGATTTGATTCTTCTTGTCACACTATCCATCAAAATCCATAACGTGGACAACATGAACACCGGCTCATCCTTGCTGTTTAGAATATATCCATATCGATACATCTGGATACCGCTAGCCTGTAAAGGATAAGTCACCATGGTGTAGGTTTCTCCCTCATGGATTTCTCCAAGGAAGTATCCTTTCATTCTCATGACGACATAGAAAAACTGATTCAATTTCTTGAATTCCTCACCAAGTCCAAGTGCTTCAACATGATCACCCGATAAATCCTGGAAGGTATGAAGCATATGAGCTAAGTCCACGTTGCCATTGAAAAACTTTGGCTGATAAATCGTCTTAAAGAAATGTAAGTCCGTACTTTCTGGATTTTTAAATTTCATCATGTAAAATCTTTTCCTTTAACTCGTGATACGACTCGACACGGACATGAGGAAAATCAACATTCAATTTCTGAGACACCATATAGTTGGTTTGCTTTTCAACCCCATTCTTCCAATCTAAGAAAATGGAAGAACCAAAACCAGCACCAAAAGAGCCATAAGCATCCTGAAGAAGCTTATCACCCACATAGATACAATCGGCGATTTCTAACTTTCCCATATTCACACCCGTCTGGAAAAATACCGGATTTGGTTTCTTGACGGCAACATCACCAGAAGTTAAGACAAACTGGAAGTGATGATTAGGAATCAAGGTTTCAATTAAAGCCTTAGTATCTTCCATGGCATAGACGGTGTTAGATAAGCAGGCGTAAGGAATCTTCTCTTCATCCAAGAAGGTAAGGAATTCATCAATTCCTTCTACTGGTTTAGGATCAAGGTGAATGAGAATTTCATGAGCACAGGTAGAAAGAGGACAATCCAGCTTGATACCAAAGTTCAGGCAGAATAAATTCAGAATCTGTTCAACTTTTACTTCATAATCCAAGTGGGCAATATAATACTTGTGATAGAACTCATCACAGAACTCAGCCACTTTCTTCCAATCAATTTCATCGCGATTGGTGGCATGATCTATCAAAGTCTGGTAATTCCAGGCTTCATTTTTCAAATGAAAAGTGATCAAAGTATCCCAACAATCAAAAAATACACCCTTAAGTTTTCTAGTCATAATATCATCTCCCACAAAATTTTAACACGGACAACAATCATTTACCATAAAAATGTGTAACAGCGCTATTTATCGCATTATTTGCACTTAGCAACTTAAACAACTAATAGTGTAGTCAATTTCACTGTTTTACAAGCGTAAAGAAACAAGCGTTTTCACTCTGTTTTTTGTTGTTTTTCTTGCACTAGTCGCGGTAAAATAAAGTTGCCAAAGAATGTTAATTAAATTCCATTGAATAGCACACAGAAAAACCCGCTGATTATTCAATAACAGCGGGTTTTTCCTTTGCCTGTTTTTTTCTATTGGCTCATCGAACTTGCCTACAGCATGAACACATATTCTCGATTTAAAGTTGTTTCTCTTAAAATTATTAATAATATATATATAAAAAACTTGTAAGAAAAGTTTTTCGAGTGATATACTAATTTCATACTACGGGAATTTTTATTCCGATTTTATCAGGGAGGCCACAAAAATGGCAAAAACGAAAACAGGGATTTCTAAAAAAGCACGCAAGAGCATCGTGCTAAGAATCATGAACATCTTGTTTTTCCTCGCTCTCATCGTTGGTATCACTATCGCAGTCTTGATGTTCACTCCCGTCGCACACGACGTAAAATTGTTTGTTAAGAGCTGGGGTTGGTCGGAAGGCTTTACCGCCAGTTTGAACAAGTGGGTCAGATGGCACGTTGTTCCTAACTTCCAGTTACCACTTCGCTGGAATCATCGTAGTGTCACCTTCACTTCCTGTTTATACATCTTCTTGATGTGCAGCGGTGCCCTTATCGGTTTCTACCTGATGTACATCCCATTCCTGATCATGTATAGACTCAAGCTGAAAGGCAAGACTCAGGTCTGGAGAAAATTTGTTTTCTGGTTTGCCATCCTGATTACCTTCTGCTTATTTGCCTCCATCATGTTGAACTTCTGGAGACAAAGAATTGCCAGAGATCTTGATTGGGCTTACCCTGTCACACACTTTGTCTCTGATATTGCCCGCTGGTGGAGAAGCTTATTCTTACCAAATGGCATGTTAAGAAGTCTGGTTATCACAGAAATCTCTGGTAACGCTACTGCTTGGGCCCTTGTCTACGTTGTCATTATTAATATCCTTATCGATGATGTCCTGTTTATTCTTGCCTCTGTTGGTCCAGCCAAGAAAGTTGTTCCAACTGCTGTCAAGGATGACCTTGATGAAGTCGAAGAAGAAAAAGAAGTCGAAAAACCTGTCGATGAACTTATCCCTGCTCCCGTCATGGTAAATGGTGTTGTTCCAACCGTCAGAGAACTTGCCGTTGTCAATTCCTTGAATCCTCTCTACGATACAAGAATCGAAACCTTACCTGGATTATATGAAGAGAAAGTCGAAACTGCTGAGCCTGTTGCAGAAGCTGCTTTAGCGGAAGATAACGCCAATAAAGTTGCTGTCGAACTTGCCAAGCCTGTCCAAAAGAAGATTGTTGTCCTTCCTGGTATCGACGAATGGAATGCCGATCCATGGGATGAAGATGAACAAGTTCTTGCTGATGAAAAGCCAGTTGAAGAACCGGTTGAAGAAGTTGTTGAAGAAGTCAAGGAAGAAGTTGTCGAAGAACCAAAAGGAGAAGTCATCACTGAAGAGGTTGCTTCCGAACCGATTGAAGAAGTCAAGGAAGAACCTGTTGAAGAAGTTATCGTGGAAGAAACTCCTGCTGAAGAAGTTAAGGAAGAAGAAGTCGATAACACTGCTTCTCCAGATAAGGATCTCACTGAAGCTGCCGCTCCTGAACAGGAAGACATCCCAGTTGAAGAACCTGTCGAAGAAATTAAAGAAGAAGTTGTCGAAGAACCTGTTGAGGAAGTTAAAGAAGAAGTTGCTGAGTCTCATGAAGAACCAGTTGTTGAAGAAAAGCCAGTGGAACCAGCCAAACCTGCTCCACGTGTTGCCCAGGTCAACATGGTCGCCTTCGATCCTTCCAAGAGAGAACGTAAGAACGTCGCTCCTGTTGGTGTAGTTGAACCAATCAAGAAGGAAGAAGAACCAGCACCAGTTGTCGAAGAAGAAAAACCAAATCTTGCTCCAATCGCTGGTCCATTACACTCCACTGAAAAATCCAAGCACGATAAGATTGAAGTTGTCGAAGCCAGAAAGGTCAGATTCGAACTCAAGAACTACTTAGTCAAGACTTACGAAGGTGACCTTACTCCAGAAGAAGCCTTTGCCAAGGGTGTTACCAAGGTTCAGCCTGTGGTTAACCCAATCTTCGCGAACAAGACAGTGGATGAACCTGCCTGGAAGCAAAAGAAGAGAAAAGAAGATATCCGTGTCAACGGTTATGTTGATGTCGAGCATCTTGAAACTCTCAACGGTAAGAAGGGTACTACCTCTGCTGTTTCTAAGAAGGCCACTTCCATCCGTGACTTAGTCAAAGCCAAGAAGGCTGCTAGTGAAAAAGCTAACGCTGAAGAAACAAATGAAGAAAACAAGATCAGCAAGCCAATCACTCCAGTCAGCTTCAAACCAGTTGAAAAGCCAGTTGAACCAAAGACTGAAGAAGTCAAGCAAGATAAACCTGCTGCTCCAGCTTTCCATCCAATCGCTCCAATCCAGAAGAGAGATAGAAAGCATCCAGATATCAAGCTTGTCGATCCAATGAAGTCTAAGAACAACAACTAAGAATACTAGGCGGTGTAACTCACACCGCCTTTTCTTATATCCTTTTATATATAAAGAAGAATCAGAAAT
>OMRU01000097.1 GCA_900313465.1 uncultured Clostridia bacterium | reverse complement strand
CAGGGTTTCATTATTCAACTCATCTGCCATAATTTATTTCTTTTCCTTCAAAGAGACATGAACACGAATGACACCGATGACGCCATTGAAGATGTTGACCTTCAAGGTAGTCAAACCAAAGCCATTGATGATGACATCCTTTTCAACAATCTGACCTTTATCCAATTTGATATCATGGTCTTTCTTCAAGGCTTCAAGAATCTTCTTAAAGGAAATGGTGCCGATCATATCACCATTTCTACCAGCAGAAGCAGTGAATTCCAAAGTGATGGTCTTCAACTGTTCAGCCAAAAGCTTTGCTTCTTGGGTCTTTCTTTCAATTTCCTGTCTTTCCTGTTCTTTTTCGATAGCAAACTGTTTTTGCGCATCAGCAGTGTATAAGACAGCAAAGCCATTAGGGATGAGATAGTTAGCGCCATAGCCATCGGAAACATCGATGACTTCGCCTCTTTTACCGACTTTACGTAAATCTTTCTTCATCAAAACTTTCATGGTAGAAAACCTCCTAATTATCTGATTTATCTAATTTGGCGTCATCAAGATAATCTCTTAAGACGCTCATCAGTCTTTCCTTGACGTTATCGACAGTGTCGCCATCGTCGTGGAATGTAGCAGCTGCCATAGCAAGATGGCCACCACCGCCAAGTTTTTCCATCAACAACTGAACCGAGATAGAGCCATCACTGCGCGCCGAAACCTTGATTTCGTGAGGACCGGTTCTACCGATACAGAAACTGACATAGATGCCACGGATGCTCATCGCCTCATTGGCCACAATAGAAAGGGTGACCGAAGAGACCATGTCATTATCCGGGGACATAGAAACGATACAGCCATAATATGGCGTTTCAGAATTGTTCAAAATAGCAATCTTCTGACGATATTCTTCCAATTCTTCTTTCAAGAAGTCGGTGACCTTTGGACCATCAGCGTTGAAGTTCTTCAGCTGAGCGGAAGCTTCAAAGGTGTTATTGGTAGCACGTTCCTTGAAGAATTTGGTATCCAGACAGATACCAGAAAGAAGGAAGGTAGCCGTTCTGCTATCGATTGGGATTTCCTTCTGGTTGTAGGTGATATAGAAGGTGACAAGTTCACAAGCACTCGATGCCGAAGTATCAATACCATTGAAGACCGGATCTTCAATATAGACAGAGGTTGGACGATGATGGTCAATGATGGCTATATCATGACATTTCTTGATCAAATCTGGGAATAAGGAAATCTGAGGATTGTTATGATCGCAACATACAAGAAGGGCATCATCTCTTACCAAGGCATCCACGTTTCTCATGGAAACAAAGATTTCTTCCATTTCAGCCTTGGAGAATTCACCTTCGACTGCCATTCTGACTTTATCTTCAATCAATTGCTCTTCCCAACAGATCTTGGCAGGAACACCGACATATTTACAAAGCAAGTAAACACCAAGACAAGAACCGATGGCATCAAAGTCAGTGTTGGTATGACCCATGATGATGACATTCTTGTAATTGCTGATGATGGTAAGGAAGGAGTTGGACAAGGTTCTGATCTTGACGCGGTTACGGCTTGGAAGCATTTCTGTCTTACCACCGATGTAGACCATCTGCTGAGAGAATGGCTGGATGACCGTCTGGTCACCACCTCTGGATAAGGCAACGTCCAAAGCGTTAGAAGCAAGTTCTGCTAGTTTTGCATAATCCGGGAAGCCGTAGGCAACACCGATAGAGAGAGTAAAACCGGATGGAAATTTGTTTCTGACCGCATCGACGATGGAGAATTTATCTTTCAGGATTTTTTCATAAGACTGCATCGTGGTGATGAAAAGATAACGATCATCCTTGATTCTTCTCATCATGGAATTGGTGGATTCACCAAAGTCGACAATCATCTTTCTTAAATCGGAAAGCATATCGGCAAACTTGGTTTCATCACCAACATAAATCTGAACATCGTTGTAGTTATCAATAGAGAGATAACCGATGACTGGTGACTGATTCAAATTGTCGGTATAGATATTTTCAAAATCGGTGACATCACGGAAGATGTAAAGTCTCGCTTCTTTTAAAAGTTCGACCTGATAGACATGGGATTCGGCGCTGAGTTTGACCGATTCCTTATTGTAGTTATCATCGGAAAGAACAAATAGACCGGGGAAGAGATCAAACATGTTCTTATCGACGATGTTGCTAAATCGACGAGACAAAAATTCATTGATCCAGACGATATTGTTGTCGTGGTCGCAGACGGCTAAACCGATCTGACCAAAGTTATAGGCTTCCGAAATATCAGTACCGATGATTTCTGCCGCTTTCAATTCTGATTTGCCTTTTCTTTCACGATAAAAGAAATTGAAAATCATGGTGACTAGGAAATCAAAGAGAATGAAGAAGGAGGACACCGCCATCAAGAGAAGATAGTAGTAATTGAATTCTGGGAACTCAAAATATAAAACAGCCAAAGCACCGATGATGAGTGCTTCGAATAATAACGTGATAACAAGCCATTTACGTTGGCGCGATAATAGTCTATTCATGTCGGTCTCCTATGCAACTAGTTAAAATTATAGTTTATTTAATAAATTAAATAAAGTATTGACACCGACATTTGTGCTATTCCATACCCTTGTCAAAGTTATCTAGAAGGATAAGACCGACGACTTTTTTCGGGTGAATCTGACATATTTCATGATAAGACTGCTCAAAAGTAGAACCGCTAGTCATGACATCATCAAATAAGACAATCTTCTTTCCTTCAAGCTCATGAGCTTTAGAAGTAAGCCTAATACCTTTACTTTTAAATCTTTTAGAAGCTTTTAAGGTCTTTTGTTCAGGACCATCGCTGACTTTCTCTAACGCTAGACAATAAGGAAGATTGCTAGCCTTAAGCATCTCCGGAAGATGATCAAATCCACGATGTTCTATTCTTTCTTTAGCACTGGGAAGAGGAACATAGATATAACCGGGAAATTTCAGTCGTAATAACGGTAAGAAAACATGTAAGAAACAAGGTGCGAGCATGATATCTCCATACTCTTTATAATTCATCAACCAGTTCTTTAAGATACCATCATAGTTTGATAAGAAAGTCGTTTTGACACCAAAGGTATCTTTCACAACCAATTCTTTTTGAATTTCGGAAATGCATTCATCACAAAGAAATGGTTCCTTTTCAAGAAGCATCCTAGAAAACGAAGGGGTAAAATCCTTAAAGCAGGCTTTACAGCAAACCGGCTTTCTTGTTATATCGAGCAATTTCATCTATGGAACCTGTAATCGCGGATGTCTTGTTCTTTCCAATGAAAATGACATCGCCTTTGGTGGCATTGATTTTTCTTCCCACTCGGCCAGCAATCTGTACTAAGGTAGCCTGAGAATAGATTTCATGATCGGCAGCAAAGACCATGACTTGTAGATTACTAACCGTGACACCTCTTTCAAGAATAGAGGTGGTGACAAGATAATCAAGTTCCCCTTGCTTGAATCGTTCTATATCTAATCTTCGATCTTCTTCCTTAGATGAGACAAAGGCTCCTTGGTGAACAAATAAAGATAGTATTGAAAAAAGTTTTTCGCCCTCATCGATTGTCGGAACGAAAATAAAGACCGGTTTATTCTCTTTGATATATTCCTTTAGCTTTCTTAAGACGAAATAGATGGCAGTATAATTATTCTTCTTCACAAAAACTGGTACCGGTAAAGGAGAGTGATGATATCTTTCAAATAAGGATACGACTTCTCCATGATGTTTCTTAATTTCCTCTATGTCTTCTTTTGAAGGCGTTGCGGAAAGCAAAACGAAGTTCCCTTTTACCGATTGAAAGAAGAAATGATTCAACATATCATTTCCTTTGAAAGGAAAGGCGTCAATCTCATCAAGAATCAACAGATCAAAATATCCACCATAGCGATATAACTGATGTGTGGTCAAAACGATGATATCGCCATTAAGTCTAGAGGTGTGTTCTCCATAGACAGAAATCACCTCTGCTTCATGAAAGACTTCCTTGATTCTTGGGGCTAGGTCGATGACGACATCTTTTCTTGGCGTAGCAAAACCGACATGCTTTCTCTTCTCAAGATAAAATTCCATGGCGCGATAGACTAGTTCTGTCTTTCCTGCCCCAGTTACAGCATGAATGAGAACGTTCTTTCCTTCTTTTAGTAAAGAGAGAACTTTTGAAGAAACTTCTTCTTGTTTCTCACTTAAAGGATAATTCAGGGAAAGTTTTAATTCCGCTTTAGGAACATAAGAGCAATCTACGTGTTTACCTTGAAAGGAAAGACACCTTCGACAATAAGGCAAGCCGTTTTTCATTCCGATATACCGTGGATCCTGATTTCCACAATTAGGACAGATATAGTTTTCCATACTATATATATTCCTAACAGAACAGAGAAATTAAAAAAA
>OMRU01000123.1 GCA_900313465.1 uncultured Clostridia bacterium | reverse complement strand
TGAAACAACTAAGTACATCAACTTAAGCGTTTCACTTTTACCTACAAAGGTAGAGATATTGTGATTTCCTACTCACAATATCTACCTCATAACAATCACACCTTTTGCTCTCTCGGTTTGATTGTGTCATGATTATACAAGGTCAAGTGCCACAAAAGTGCCACACTAAAAAAAGACACTGGCTTAAAAAAAGAATGTCAGTGTCAATAAACTTACTTTTTCTTATTTTGCTTGATTGCTTGACCAATGCCGCTCTTGACTTCTTCAAGAACCTCATCTTCATCTTCTTCATCAAGCACAACACCATCAAGAACATCCTGAAGATGATATTCCATATTCAGATAATGTTTAGCCTTCATACCGATAACTACCGTAATAATACCATTGACCAAACCCTGAGATGCAGAACCGACGACAGTGGAGATGATTCCTCCAAGAATCCCAAGCTTAGGTCCAATTGATTCCGTAACACCATGAACGATGGTGGTCGTTGAAGCAGAAGCACCATAGGCAATAAGGGCATGAGAGAGAATGGAACCAAAAATTTTGGCCATCTTCGCATCACTTGGTCTAAAGCCATAAAGATAGAAGATTTCCTTTACCATGTTCAGTTCATATAAACCGACGATGGTCGTGTCGAGTTTATCATCCTGAGAAAGAGCACTCCAGCCCGCCACCTTCAAGGCAGTTTTGGTGATCATACTTCGTGCTTGCTTTCTGATATCGATATCAAAGATTTCCGAAAGGACTTGCTTCAGATCTTCGTTTTTATTGGTTTGTCTAGCCACGGCAAGTCTTCCTACTCTGTTTTCATCATACCAGCCAAGGTTATCCGTCTCGCTTGCTAGACTGATGATGGAATCAGCTAACTTTTCTCTTACTTTACGATTATGAGCTTTCGCTAAACGGGCATTTTGATAATTCACCCTAGTCTGAAAGACAGGTAGTCTATTGATTTTCACCAAAGGCACCACATAACAAAGAATAAAAATAAGAACAGCAACGCCAATTGAAACATATCCGGCTATCTCATGGATTTCAAAGATACGAAGGACAATTAGCGTAAGACAGGTAAAGATGACAACGCCGATTGCACTAGCAAAAAGCGTGAGAAAGAATCTCGCTGCTTTGGCGTTCTCAGGTTTGGAATATTTTGCTTTGTATTCCTCTAAAGTCATCTTCTTTGTTGCCGGAAGAAGTTTTCTTTTTTCTTCTTTTGGAGATTCAGCCATATAGGTCACCTCAATGAATCGTTACAGAAGGAGAATGGATTTTCTGATAATATTGTACCGCAAAGAGAAATCCTTCTGTGAACATATGTCAGTAGTATTATCTCATACTGACCTTTCATAAGAGGATTACTTTTTGCTTCTGTATTCACTTAAAGTCCAAGTTTAGGGGTTCAGTACAGCCAGAAAACAACTAGGAAACAACCAGAAAAATGTTTGTGTTATAGAATTGACTTAAGCATAATTTGCTAATTATAGACTGTCAAACTTATATCGTGTAACTCTTTAGCACCCCTACCTGTAATCGTGTAAATCGTGTCAGTCATCTTCTAATAATTTCATTTTAAATGTTTATTTTTAACTGTTAAAAAGCAAAAAAGAACTCCTAAAATCTCAAAATATAGAGTTCACTTCATCTTCGGGAGAGGTTTTTTCATAGGATTTTTTTCTGTCATCATTATAGTTAAATCAAAATTTAAGCGCTTACAGAGTGTGCCACTTTCATGACACCTTATGCAACAGGTATATCAGAAAAAAAATGGGCGTGATAAAACTTTCTCAGCTAAATGCTTAGGAGGTAAATATGGCAAAAGCAAAAATGCGTAAAAAGACATTTGCTTTGATTACATTTCCAATCATTGCAGTGACAAGTGCAGCGATGATTGCCGCAAATGTCGAAGCGGAAATCTGGTCTAAGACCTTAGACACCTATGTTGCTAGGGGTGAAAGAGAAGTCATCAATGTCGAAGGTACAGAGAGTTGGGACAAGAATTATTATGAACAAGTCTGTCCTTCTGCCATGGGGGACAACGGCTCTTTGATGAACGCCGCTAGACTGACCAAGAAGATTACAGATGAAGGTATTGTTTTATTGAAAAACTCTAATAATACTTTACCTTTAGCCAAGCAGAGCAATGTCGTTCCTTTTGGATATCGTTATAGAGATCCTGTCTTTGGAGGAACTGGTTCTGGTGCTGTGGATACTAGCAAAGACTATATCGTCACTTCTGTGGAAGGATTAGCGAAACACTTCCAAGTCAACCAGGCAGTCTCTAATAAATTATTAGATAATGCTACCCCGGTTAAAGAAATCAAAGATGGTGGTGCTACTATTGGTGAGGGTGCCTTCAACGGAGCTGATCCGACCATCTACAACTTTGAAACCAGTGTTTATGATGGTTTATTGGAGAACACCTCTAATTCTACTGCTATCGTCTATATCGGTAGAAATGCCGGTGAAGGCGGTAACTTATACGACAAAGAATATTCTGATGGAACAAGACATGCTTTAGCCTTGACTACCACAGAAAAAGAAACCTTAAAATTAGCTAAGCAGAAATGCAAGAATGTGGTCGCCATCATCAACAGCTCCAACATCATGGAAATCGAAGAATTGATGAAGGGAGAATATGAGGCGGATGCCATTTTGTGGATTTCTGGACCTGGTTCTATGGGCTTTGATTCTTTAGGAGATATCTTAGCCGGTGAGGTAAACCCTAGTGGTAGAACCGTAGATATCTGGGACAATGATATCTTGAAGAATCCTTCCATCATCAACTTTGGTGATCACCAATATGCTAACACCTTAGATTTATCCTTGTGGAATGGCCAGCATGGGGTCTATTTCTACGAATATGAAGAAGGTATCTATTACGGATACCGTTATTATGAGACTGCTTCTGAGATGGATTCTTCCTTCGTGTATGGAGAATTGAATGCGGATGGTTCTTTAAAGACTAAGGGTGCGGTCAATTATCCTTTTGGATACGGTTTATCCTACACCACCTTTGAGCAGAAGATTGTTAACTTCTCCGATGGTGGAGATAAGATTTCTGTGGAAGTAGAAGTCTCCAATAAGGGTGCTAGAGATGGTAAGGAAGTGGTTCAGCTTTATTACACTGCTCCTTATACACAGTTTGATAAAGACTTACACATTGAAAAAGCGACAAAGAACTTAGTTGCTTTTGACAAAGTCGAAGTCAAAGCCGGAGAGAAGAAGAACGTCAAATTAGAATTCTTGAAAGAAGAGATGGCCTCCTACTCTTACCGCCACGATAACAACGATGGCACGAAGGGATGTTATGTCCTTGAAAATGGGGATTACACTATCACTTTAGGTAAGAACTCTCATGAAGCTTTCGATAGCAAAGTCGCTCATATTGCTAATACGGAGTTCTATACCAATGCCAATCCGAGAAAATCCGAAATCAATGCTCAAGCTCAATGGGATGAGAATGGAAATCCTCTTCCCTTCCCTGCCAAAGCGCTCATGGATAAGGATGCCAAATTTGTGGCTGCTACCAACCACTTTGATCAGATTTCTGATTATATGGAAGGCAATGAAGCTACCATCTTCACTAGAGCAGACTGGAAGAACACCTTCCCTACTGCTCCTAGCGAGAACAGAAACTTAGCGGAGCAATATTTAAAGGAAATGCGCGGCTTTGATTACAAGAGTGATCCTAAACTTGGGGAAACGGATACTTCTCTTGTCAAGAAGAGTGAGATGCCTAAGATGAAGCAGGATAATGGCTTGGGCTTGATTGATTTGAGAGGTGCGGATTACTACGATCCTCGTTATGAAGAATTGTTAGATCAGCTCGATTATGATGAAGCTTTACCGATGGTGTTAAGAGCCTTTGGCACTTCCGAAGTCGCCTCTATTG
>OMRU01000045.1:6632-9708 GCA_900313465.1 uncultured Clostridia bacterium | reverse complement strand
GAAAACAAAACTCTGCTTGATGAATCCACGACTTGCTTTGAATTTAATAAAGAAGATAAGCTGACAAGAATCTCCAGTACATATGTCCGCGATTTACAAGAGGAAAAAGAGGAACCAATCACAGATAAGATTGAGGCACCAGATGATAAATTATACCTTGAAACCGTCACCAATCGTACCGAATATGACATCTCTTATCCTGATAACCTAAAAGAATTAAATATGACTTATGTAGATAATTTCAAAGAAGATGAAGATGGTTATTTGAGATTTGTACCTGTCTACAGTGGCGAGAATTATCTCTATGATGAGATGTTCACCTATCATGAAACCTATAAGAAAAACAAAAATTGTGTAAATTGTCTTACTTTAAATTACTATCTTGATGAAGCTTTGACCAAACCGTTAGAAGATGATATATCACTGGATAGTTTTGACAAGATATATGTCAAGCCGACGTTTTCTGATAATGACAAGCATTTTATCATTGAGCAAAAGCGCTATAGCAATGATAAATATCATTTGTTTAACCAGTTATACTATATCCAGCAAGAGCTGGTAAACGTCACCAGTTTGGATGAAGCTGCTATAAGAAAAATCATTTCTAATGACAACGTCTATTCTATCAATGGAAACAAAGACTATCAGAATATGAAGATTCATGATGGTGAAGAATATGTTGTGAAATACGTCTATGATTTTCCGAAGAATTTATGGAACTATAATAGATTCCGTTTCTAAGTTTTTCACCATCCTAACAAATCTGAATTAGATGAGTCTGTGATTCTAGTGTACAGAGCTATATTGTTGTTACAACCTGAAGCGAAAAAGGATGTGGTAGCGGTTACAATAAAGCATTGATTTTAAGTTGAAGAATTGAAATCTGACTGATTTTTCATAAAAAAATAAGAAAAAGACAAAAAATTCTTGAAATAAACATTGAAATAATATTGAAATTCTTCAATAAAACTTAACTTAAAGCAATCCTTTGGGTAAACTAGAATATATCTATATTCTCCGGAGGTTTTGAGCATGAAAAGAATTAAGTTTATTTCATTATTATCATTAACTTTATTATTAGCCGGTTGTGGTTCCACCTCTTCTGATGCTGGAACTGTGTCTTCTCCAGATAGTTCTGCTGATGTAACCACTTCTTATCCTAACGTCACGTTAAGCGTAAAAGCTTTAGCAAGTGAAGTGGAAATCGGTCAGTCTGTTGAAGTCAGAGCAATCATTCAGGGATCGAAGTGTTCCTTTACTTCCAGCGATACTTCTATCGCTACGGTTACTGTTCAGGATAACGGCGTCAGAGCCAATGTCACTGGTGTCAAAGCAGGTAAAGTCACCATCACTGTTGTTCCTGAAATCAATCCGACTGTTTCTGCTAGTGTCACGATCAATGTTATCGCCTCTAAGCCAAGTTTAAGAGATGCTTTGAAGAATGTTCAGCAGTTGGATAGTTACACTTTGGAAATCACTTCCAATAAGAAGAGCAAAGGTGTTGTCTATGTCACTGAGAATGCCATCGTCTATGATGATCCATATGGTGAAGCTGTCGTCCAGGATAAGAACAGAAAATCTGTCTATGGTGAAATGGTCACCGCTGATGGCAAGGTCGTCTACCTGAAGAAGAGCGGTCAGGCATTTGAAGTCGATAACGCAGAATTAGTTCAGAGTAATATTGGTTTGTTGAACAAGGATAATTTCAAAGGTACCAAGGAAGCCGCTAAGCAGGCTTTTGAAGTCGGTGAATTCTATTCCTTTGATGCCATCAACCCAGCTTGGGTCACTGATGTTAAAGAAAACAAGAATGTCTATACCATCTCTGGTGAAGACTTAGATGAAGAGAATAATCCAACCTATCTCAATGGTGCTTTTGTCGAATCCTTATTATGGAAGATTGCTGACCCAGTCGGTTATGCAAGTGCTGTGGCAACATTGCAAGAAGATTATTATTGGTCTTTGGCAGAAAAGATTGAAACCACCATTACGGTTGAGTCTTCTCAGACTTTGTCTGTGGAAGTTACAGTCAAAGATTCCGACACCACATTCAAGATTGCCATGACGGATATCAATGAGACTACCTTAGAGAATGAAGACAATGATATTCAGAACGAATTTGCCTCTGTCACTGCCGCCGCTCCTGTTGTCGGTGATAAATTAGAAGCTGGTATTGCTGCCATCAAGACGGATAACTATATCCGTGTCAATTCTTTGTTCCCTGATCATCAGACTGAGATTCAGTACACAACCTACTTCACTCCAAATTATGTCTTCCATGATTGCACTGCTGAATTTGCTAACGAATATAACACTCATTTAGGCTCAGATACGGAAGCATGGAGCGATGCCCCATATGGTTATGTCAAGAAGGCTGATGGTATCTATAAGTTCACCTATAATGAAGAAAATCAGACCGTTGAGGTTGCTTCCACGAAAGAAGATGGCACTGATGCTACCACCACTGTTCCTGAATTCGATAAATATTTCTCTACCTTATCTACCTTCGATGATGCGACTGGTTTGAAATATGCCTTCGGCAATGAAGAAGAAGCAATCTGGAACGGTCGCAGCACTAAGTATTACACCACCACTTCCAGAACTATCTTTGATGAGTTCATCAACTATTATGCTCCTGAAGATGTTGAAGATGTGATTGAGAACACCAAAGCTGGCTTTGGTGTTGTCATGACTGGCACTGATGTCACCGCTGTTCATGGAACAGTTGGTTTCACACCATTCTCTGGCCAGGACAACGATATCACAAAGCACACCTATGGTGTTGACTACTTCGTCTTAAGCGACTTTAATCAGGCTACCAACAATCACGTGGATACCTTGTTACAGGCTCACATCAATAAGTAGAATCTCAGGCGACTGGTAAAACAGTCGCCTTTTATAAAAACAAAGAAATTTCCTCAAAAATGAAATAATTTTCTAGGTAAATAAAACTGGAAAGCGTTTACATTTTAATTTTGAAAATTAATTTTAGCTAAATAAGAATCTCTTATAAGTCCATTCGCAATTAACCTCGCAACTTCAGTTTTTCCGATACCAGATGCTCCAAACAGAAAAA
>OMRU01000045.1:0-6619 GCA_900313465.1 uncultured Clostridia bacterium | reverse complement strand
AAAAAGATTAAAATTTTATTGAAAATTTAAAAAACTTGAAAACTCATGCCTTTTTTGGACTATTTAACATTTATTTTTCTTTTTGAGATAATATTTGCTACAAGATAAGGAGACTATTTATATGAAAAAACGTTTTGCAAAATTAATTGCTATTTCTTCAATTTTATTCCTTGCTACCGGCTGTGGAGAGCAGACTTCCAGTGTCGCTGAAAACAGCTCTGTAGTGAATGATTCTACCGTTGTACCTGATTCTTCTGTCGCTCCTCTTCCAGATGTTACTATCAAGGCAGCTAAAGATTCCTACACCATTGAAAAGGGTGGATCTACCACCATTCGTTTCACGGTCACTTCTACTGCTGCAAAAACCTTAACTTTCGCTGTTGAACAGGATAAGGAAATTGTTACGATCCCAGAAGATGTTGCTGCTGGTATTTCTGTCACTGTCACTGGTAAGGCTATTGGTAAGGCTACTTTAGTTGCTACTTCTACTGTCAACCCAAATAGTGTTGCCAGAGTTTCTATTGAAGTTGTCCGTCCTATTGCACCATTACAGTCCGTTTGGAACAAGGTTATCGGCTTTGATAACTACACTCTTGATATCACCCGTACTCCAACTAACACTGAATTAGCTGAACACGATGATTGGACTGAAGAGACTGCCGTTCCAGTTTCCAAAGTCAAGACTACTGTCGACTCTATCATTTATGAAGTTGCTGGTGAAGTCGGTGATGACTTAACCACCACCTATGGTCCAGCCTATCATTCTACTCAAACTGGTAATAGTATTTTAGGCGCTGCCATTGATAAGAATGGTTATGCTTTCTATCTCCAGCAGACCGCTGCTGGCGAATTTGTTACCGCTGGTGAGGCCATTAAGACAAGTGCTGGTTTATTAAACAGCACCAACTTCAAGGGTGCTGGTGTTAATGCTACTTCTCCAAATGGAATTTCTGATTTCTTTGGACTTCAGGCTGTTAATCCATCTTGGTTAACTGCTGAAAAAGCCAGCAGTAATGTCTATGAACTTGGTGGTGATGATGATAAAGGCGGCAATCCTGATTTCGCTGAATGTGTTCTTTGGCAGTTAGTTGATCCAAATGGATTCATGGAAACTGTTCAGTCTGGTGTCAAACAGTTTGCTGATATTGCTGATAAAGTTGATGTTACTATCACCTGCACCGCTTCTGATAACCTTACTATCTCTGTTGATACTAATAGTGTTGTTTATAATGTTGCTTTAACTGCTGTTGGCACTACCGCTGAATTGACTGGCTTAGAAACCTTCCTTGCTACTGCTGAAGCTACAATGCCACCTCTTCCAAACGCTTTAAATGATGCTGTTAATGCCATTAAAAATGCAAATCATAACTATGTTGTCACTGCAGTTTCAAACTTCGGCGATAATAATAACTATTTTACTGAAGATTATGTCTATTATGATACTTCTGCAGAATTTGCCAAGAACTACAATGACTATATTGATAAGAATTATCCTGGCAAGTATAAGCATTTGACTGCTGGTGGATTTGGCCTTGTAAAGAAGGCTGATGGTTTACATGAGTTTTCTTATACTCCTGCCACTTATGATGATGCTACAGGTGCGGAATTGACTCCAGCTAGTTTAGAAATTGAATCCAGTGTTTTCGCTAATTCCAATGCTTCTACCAATGTCTATGATATTCGCGTAAGGGATGTTATTGGTTATATTGAAACTTCAGATTTCTTTGCTGGTGGTTATTTATATAGCTTGTCTTCTACGGCTACTTCTGTTTTCAATGGTTTACCAGATATGTATTATGTAAACAATGAAGAAACATTCCAAGCTATGTATAGTTGGGCTGAAGGTGATTTTAGTTCCGATCAGGAAGACGAACATATTGCTGGTGTTTATGTTACCTATGCTAAAGATGAAAACGAACAAAATGTTGTTGATACTGTTAATTTAGTTGCTGCCTGGGGCGGAGATGACGGATTCTACTTGAATCAACATAGAATCAGTAATTTTGGTAAAGCCAATGAGAATCCAGTTGATGCTTTGATTAAGGCTGCATTAGCTGCATAACAACTGCTTGGCTACTCTTAAATGAATTCTATAAAAGGGAAGTTGTTGAAACTTCCCTTTTATTCAATGTATATATGAAAAAAACAGCCCTGATTCTCTTTTCTATCGCTTGTCTGACTATGGGAGGGTGTGTAGAATCCTCTTCTTCTTTGGCGATGTCATATGCGATTGATGTTGCCATGGACTTATCTTTTTCGATGGAAAAATATGAAGTCGAAAGCGGTGAGTATGTGGCTGTCAGAGCAGATATTTCTTGCGAGGATGACAATGTATCAAAGAAGATTCATTTTTCGCTTGCTGAGAATGATGGTATAGCATCTTTGGTCGGTCAAGCCACTGATACTGATGGAACGATTTATGTTTCTGGTAAAAAGAAAGGCATAGTCAAATTGACCGCTATTTGCGCTGCCAATCCGAATATCACCGCTTCGGTGGATATTGAGGTAGTAGACCGTATCCCTTCATTGAAGAACGTTTGGAACAACGTCAATGAAATCATGAATTATACCTTGTTGACGACCAGGACTGCTAAAAGCGATAACACCAGCTCAAAGAAATATATTCGTACTCTTGTTACCGATGATGCGATTATAGGTGAACGATATTATCAGGATGATAATGATTTTGGTCATTATACCGGTCCATTCTTGATGGATGAAGAGAATAACTATGTCAATGGTTATGCCATCGATAAGAATGGCTATGCATTTTTATTAAAAGCAGATAATCATGGTAATTTCTTACAAGGTTCGGAGATCATCGATACCGAACATGGTTTGCTCAAGAGAGAAAACTATCGCGGATTCAAGGATAAGAGTATTGATATCAACGATGTTGGTCTCTACTATGGCTTACAGGCAATCAATCCTTCGTGGCTACCAAATGCCAAGGCCAAAGGAACAAACAACACTTATGCCATCATCGGTGACAATGAAAATATCTATGGTGCTTATGTGAAATATCTTCTTTGGGGATTGATGGATCCGATTGGAAGAAATGAATACCGCAACAATCATCCTGATAATGATGATGTTGTGGAATTATCTTCTTTGGTGGATTTGTCCATCAAGGCGATATCTTCTTCTCAGGTGAAGATGACACTTTCATATCTTGATGGTGTTGTGATTGATGGAGAAAAAGAAAACTACACCTATACCACCACGATTGAGGATATCAACACCACCACCTTGCCTCAGACAGAGAAAATCAAACGATTCACTAACAATTATGCTGCGCCTAGACCAGCTCTTCCTAGTGATTTAGCACTGTTTTCTGAAGAAATCGGTAAACATAACTATGTCATCTCCTATAAACTCTTCTGGCCAGATCCACAAAATCAAGCTAAAGAATATAGCAGTGTGGTGAATGTCTACTACACGGAGAAATACATTTTCTTACATTACCCAGATGAATTTATTTCTCTATATACTTCCACCACCGGAAAGAGTATGGAAGTATCTGGTTATGGCTATATGAGAAAAAGTGATGGTATTCACGGATTTGAATATAGACCAGAGACGAGTCAGGTGATCAAGGTCTATGAGGAACCCTATGAAGGCACCATCAATGTTCCTGTATGGGAATGTGTGTTTGAAGAGATTCCGGATTATTTTGAGGAATCCGAAATGGATGACAACGATACCTTGTATGCCCTTAGTCTGGATACCTATGAACTGAATGAGGAAAACAAGAATTACCATTACAGCAGTTCTTATAACGTCTTTACAGCGTTTTGTGATTGGTTCTTTGAAAAACACCTGGATGGAGAAACGATTCAACCAGAAGAATACCTGACCTGTTTGAGAATCAATACGAAGATGGAAAATGAAACAATGAAGCTGGATAGTGTGGATTTCTTTGTCGCATTCAGCACTTATGCTAACGGGTGGAGCGTTCTTTCTACACCGACATTATCCAAATTTGGTAAGGCGACAGAGAATGTCGCTCATCAGACCATTATGGCCAAAATAGGACTCTAACTATGAAAAAAACAATTTATCAGATCTTCGTTTATGTGACACTAACAATGTTTGTCTTCTCTCTTGCTGGCTTTATTTATGAGATGTCAGTTGCGGAGATGAACGTATGGTCTATTTTATGCCTGGTTTTGACCATTCTAGGGCTTGTAGGCTTTGTCTTGAATCAAATTCTATACCGTCAGTTTAAAGAGCGTGATGCTAGCCTTTATGAACAGGTGGAATGTCCACATTGTCATGAAATGAATTCAAAAAAAGATATTTTTTGCAAAAAATGTGGGAAAAATCTATACTGACAAAGTTTTGCTTGTAAGGTGAAAGTCGTTGTGGTATAGTTTTACTTGCTTAATACGCTTGCGAACGTATTGATGCCGGATTGTGAGGAGGAAATAATCATGAAAAAAGATATCCATCCGAATTATTATCGTGCCAAGGTTACTTGCATGACCTGTGGTAACACTTTCGAAACTGGTTCCACTGAAAAGGAATTAAGAGTTGATACTTGCTCCAAGTGCCATTCTTTCTATACTGGTAAGATCAACATCACTGCCGATACCGGCCGTGTTGCTAAGTTCCGTAAGAAACTTGAAAAGTCTGGTAACTAATTCAAAATAGTACGAAAAACAGGGGAGTGAAAACTCCTCTTTTTTTGTCTTTATTTTCTTTTCATCATGCTTTCATGGTAAAACCATTACTGAATTCATCATGGAAATAAAGTAAAATATATACATATGGAAAAAGAAGAACTGCATTCTCAACTCGACTTTCTTCAGTTATACAAAGATTGTCTAGATAAGTTGAGCATCAAGAAAGAAGACTTAGCGTTAGCAAAAGACTTGATCAAACCCTTGATGGATTCGCTTCTTTTAGGTGAGGATATTCCTCATGTTGATCAGGAGAAAGAATTCCTTTCTCCTTTCCTTCTTCATGATAAAGTGCACGATGTCTATTATCCTTTTTTCTATTTCAAAGTCGAATTTGAAAAGAATAAATTAAGACTTTGTAAAGAACTGCCAATCATCAATAATCTCGCCTTGAACCTGTTATCAGAAATCGGTGTACATCTTAAAGAAGATTTTTCTTTAAAAGATATTCCTCATTGTTATGAATCATTAGAACATCTGATCATTCAGATGAGTGCTTTAAACAAAGCAGAATTGATTCCTTATTTCACCTTTGTGGATTCTTCTATTTTGGAATGGAACGCTAATTATCCATTTTTGAATGAATATCTTTTTGGTACTGAGACAAATCCAAAATATGATTCCTTGTTTAAGGAAGTGAAGAGTGCGGAATTTGAACAGGAACTGAAAGAGAATTCCTTTGGTTTTTTTGCTCGTGAACAAAGAGTCTTCAAGCGTGTCAATCATTACCTGGGAACCAAGGTGAATTTTGGTAACCAGAATATTGTTGAGAATTTCTTATTGAAGACTTTCCATACCTTCTCTGAAAACAAAGAAACAGCCTTGATTGTTGCTCAACATCAGTCTCTTCATAAAATTGAGCGTTTTTTAAAGGAAAATGATCTGACTGATTTTTCCATGAACTGGAAGTCCTGCGATGGAAAGACTTTGCTGGAGATGTTTGACCAATTAGACCATCGCACTTTGACATCTGAGCAGATGACGATGGTTCGTCATCATAAAGAAAAACAAGAACGTTATCTTTCTTTTGAAGACAAAAGAAGAACATCCTTTGAAGAATTGAAACATTTATATAAACCTTCCTTTATCGATGTGGTTGCCAAGAATCATCGACCAGAAGAAATCATTGATCTCAATGTTGAGAACTATAGTGTTGGTGATTTTGAAAAAGATATCAGTTTCTTTGAGACGTTAGAGAAACTTGATAGTGTCAAAGACACTTATATTTCCAATCATCCTTATTTTGGTCTGACACTGGATGACAGCATGGAAAATCATCACAATTTGCAGCTTCTATGTATCAATCTGATCAAGAAACTGAAAGATTTCATGGAATTCTATCAGCAGTTAGACTTCATGAAACAATATCATCTATCCTTAGATTCTATTCGTGATTTTGAACGTTATCAGGATGCTGGAAAAGTCTTATCGCAATACAATGGTTTCCCGCGAAAGCACTTCAAAATCGACGCTTCGAAAGAAGAACAATATAACTTATCGGTTTTAAAGAAGGCTTATCAGAATGTCTCTGCCAGTCAGTTGATGCTTTCTAATTTCTGTGACAAAGCCATCTTTGATGAGGATTTAGCAAATCTTGCTAAACTCTATCAAAGCAGAAATATCTTCAAAAAGCATAAAGCCAAAAAGATTCTTGCTAAGCATATCAAGATCAAGAAAGAACATGATTTCGATGCTTTATCAAGAATCATTGATACTTATGTTAAAGCTAAGAGCAAGGTTTCAGACATGTTACCAAATTATTATGAAATCTATGGTGACAGCGTCATGACTATGAATGGTGTTGTCGAAATTGAAAGCAACATCCAGTACATCCGTCTTTTCCGCAGCTATGAGCAGAAATATCCCAATTTTAATATCGAACATCCATTTATCAAACGCTTCTTGAAAGATAAGACCTTCCGTATCGCTGTTGTACA
>OMRU01000043.1 GCA_900313465.1 uncultured Clostridia bacterium | reverse complement strand
AGTGATGAAACCAAAGCCGATAGCTAAGAGAGCAGCTAAGAAGATGACCTTGACAGAAGCAATCTTGGTGGTACCGATGACAGCGACGTTTTCACCATAGGTGGTGTTAGCAGCACCGCATAAGGCACCAGAGACGGCAGTAGCAATACCATCACCGAGAAGAGTTCTCTTCATACCAGGTTCATCATTGAGTAAGTCTCTGTTTAAGATGTTACCTAAGTTTTCGTGATCACCGACATGTTCAGCAATAGTAACTAAGGAGACAGGGATGAAGAGTAAGACGACTTCACCGATGGTGAGCCAGTCAAAATTGGCAATCTGTTTGAAATTCAAGAAGATGAAAGATTCATCAGTATCTGGCAAGAACATCTTGTAGTTGAAGATGGAAGAGAAATCGAAGTGAGTGAAGATAGAGATGAGTGGTTCAAATTTAACAATGTGGAAATAATCATTGCCACCGATGTAGTAACCGAAGACAGTGAATAAGACGGCGACAAGATAACCAGCACCCATACCGACAACAAATGGAATTAAGGAGATGAATTTACCCTTACCATAATGAGCGCATAAAGCGACAACAACCATGGCAACTAAACCGGAGATGATAGCAAGCCAGTTGTAAGAATCGTTACCGACCAAATTGTTGATGGCAGAACCGGATAAGGATAAACCGATAACCATGATGACTGGACCAACAACGATTGGAGGTAAGATTTTGCTTAACCACTTGGTGCCAACAAACTTGATGAGTAAGGCAACAATAGCGTAAACAGCACCAACCATGATCATACCTAAGATCAAGGCAAGGTAGTTGTTACCCATGGCATTATTTAATAAACCGACGGATAAAGCAGAAGACATTGGAGCGAGGTAAGCGAAGGAGGAAGATAAGAAAACAGGAGACTTAAATTTTGTGATAACAAGATAGATGATTGTACCGATACCGGCAGAGACTAACGTAGCAGCAACAGGAAGACCAGTGAGAAGTGGGACAGTGATACAGGCAACCAACATTGCTAAGATGTGCTGGATTGCGAAGATAAGCCACTGACTTACTTTCTTCGGATTTTCTTCAACGTCTAGGACCAAATTAGGATTTCTTTGAGACATGATAAAGTTCTCCTTTCCCTTTCTTTAAAATAATATTTTTCAGGATGTGACTCCAAAAAAAGAGGCTAGTAGTACTAGCCCCTAAAAATCGATGCTGGAAGAGTCTCCAAAAGTGGAGACGGAGGATAAAGCAACAATGTTCTCTTTAGAACATAACTGATTGCCGATGAAACTCATTAATTTTCTTTTAATGTTTTTCATTTCCGAATTTCCCCTTGTCAATTATATGAGCATTCAGGTTAAAAACAAAGAAAAATTTTAAAATTTATGAAAAAACGTGCTCTGATGACCAGGGCACGTTGATTAACGAAATCATAAAGTGATCAGTTCTTTTTCTGTTTGGCTAAGAAAGCAGCTCTTGCTTCCTCTTCTTTATGAGCCTTGTTATAGGCTTTCTGTTGCTTTTCAATCAACTTTCTATTTTCAAAATAGTTGAGACCAAGGTTTCTTCTGACTCTCATGACGGTCTCATGAGCCTTAGCCTGAGCCTTGGCACTACCTTCAGCAAGAATCTTGTAGACCTCTTCGATGTTTTCTTCGTATTTGTGTCTTCTCTGACGAATTGGTTCTAAGACATCGTTAAGAACATTAGCAAGGAATTTCTTAACCGCGACATCACCTAAGCCACCTCTTTCATAGTGGGCCTTTAATTCATCAAGATTCTTGTATTCTGGCCAGAAACGAGCAAAGTGCTCGTCGGTAGCAAAAGCAGAAAGATAAATGAAGACAGGGTTACCCTCGGTATGACCTGGATCTTCTACTTTGAGGTGAGTAGGATCGGTGAACATGGTCTTGACCTTCTGTTCCACAGTCTTGGCATCATCACTTAAGTAGATACAGTTACCTAAAGACTTGGACATCTTGGCTTTACCATCAGTACCTGGTAAACGTCTGGCTGCTTCGTTTTCAGGAAGCATGATCTTGCATGGGACTAAGGTTTCACCATACATGGAATTGAACTTATGAACAATTTCGTTACACTGTTCAATCATTGGAGCCTGATCTTCACCAACAGGAACAATCGTGGTATCAAAAGCAGTGATATCAGCAGCCTGAGAAACCGGATAGCATAAGAAACCAGCTGGGATGGATTCGTTGTTGAAGGCTCTCATTTGTAATTCGGATTTGACCGTTGGGTTTCTTTCTAGTCTGGACAGGGTGACTAAATCCAGATAGTAGCAGGTCAGTTCAAAGAGTTCAGGAACTCTGGACTGAACAAAGATCGTGGTCTTTTCTGGATCAAGACCGGCGGAAAGATAATCCAGAGCAACTTCAATGACATTGTCTCTGACTTTCTGTGGGTTGCCAGCATTATCAGTTAAAGCCTGGGTATCGGCGATCATGACATACATTTCATCAAAGCCGCCAGCATTCTGAAGCTCAACTCTTCTTCTTAAGGAACCGACATAGTGACCGATATGAAGTCTTCCGGTTGGGCGGTCACCCGTCAACATGATTTTCTTTTGTTGTTGTTCTTCCATAGTAGACCCCCTGGAAATTAGTCTTTGTTGGCTAATTCTTTGATATAGGATTTGACCTGTTCACCGATATCTTCTCTCTTGAGAGCATAATCGATGATGGCTTTTACATAACCGAACTTATCGCCGATATCATATCTGGTACCGGTGAAGACCTTGGCATAGCAAGGATTGGTTTCCATACTGGCCTTGATGGCATCCGTCAACTGGATTTCACCACCGACACCGGGTTTGGTGTTCTCAAGATAGTGGAAGATAGAGCCAGGTAAGACGTATCTACCTAAGACAGCAACATCGCTTGGAGCAAGCGATGGGTCCTTTGGCTTTTCGACCATATCATTGACTTCAAACATGGTGGAATCAGATTCACCGACTGGTTTGACAACACCATATTTCTTCAATAAATTCTGAGGAACTCTCTTACAGCCTAAGATGGTTCCACCATTGGTTTCTTCATAAGCTTCAATCAGTTCGCCGATGGCTGGCTTGATATCATCGGTGATCAAGTCATCACCAAGCAAAACGGCGAATGGTTCATTACCGACAAATGGCTTGGCACTTAAGACGGCGTGACCTAAGCCTTTTGGTTCCTTTTGTCTGATGTAGACAATATTGGCCATATCAGCAATGGCTCTGATCTGATCAGCCTGATCATCTTTGCCAGAGGCTCTGAGTCTCATTTCTAATTCGGCGTTGACATCGAAATGATCTTCGATGGATTCTTTAGCGCCAGAAATGATGATGAGAATATCTTTGATGCCGGCTTTGACGGCTTCTTCGACAATATATTGAATGTTAGGAATGTCAACAATAGGAAGCATTTCCTTTGGAAGAGCCTTTGTAGCAGGTAAGAAGCGGGTTCCTAAGCCTGCGGCAGGAATAACAGCTTTTGTGATTTTTTGCATATTGGTTAACCTCAAAATGACGTGACTCGATTATAGCATAATCAATAGATTAAGGCCTCTTGAAAAGTGATGTTTCAAGCAAAGATGGGGTAAATTGCGAAAATAAGTACGTAATTTACGTGCGTGTATGTTTAAAACAAAGGGAAATAAGAGTATAATAAGGGCGCAAAATCTGATGAAGCGACGAAATTTATCTTCTGGGAACAAAGCCGAAGAAAAATATTGTAATCGCTTACATTTCATTTTATAATGTAATTACAAAGGACCAACTATGAAAACAGTTAAAATCAAAGTAAACAACATGGGTGGACTTACCTCCCGCTCCAGCGCAGAACTTGTCGAAGAAGCCAATCATCACAAGTGCAATGTTACCATGAAGTTGGAAAATGGCGATGAATGCGACTTAAAGTCCATTATGAACGTTTTCGCCCTTTCCCCAATTGATACTGGTGCCACTATCTCCATCGAATGCGATGGTGCTGATGAAGACGACGCTGTTGAAGGTTTCAACAAACTTTGTAGCGAATACAGCTTCTAATCTAGGAAACTAGATGAAGTCGACATACTAGACGAGTAGGTGTTGTGCCTATCTTATTTTGCTTCCCCTCTTAAACTCCAACTTGATATCCATTGGCCATGGTATATAGTCGGTACGAGAAGAGACGGGACGTTTACCCTTTCTAGACGATATGTTAGTCGAAGATGGGACGTTTTAGGACTCTATATTTCTTCTGGGTTTACATTACACTCAGTTCTAGAAGTAATTATAGGGAGAGCAAAGCCGATTCCATGTGCTGCATAGGAATCAGGAATTCTTCCAATCAGAACAAAAGAGTAAAAGGTAAATGTTGAACCAGTGAAGACAGAAGAAATAAGAGCCTACTGTCGAGCTGGGATGAGAATGAGATGAGATGTGTAGATACGAGATGATGTGGTACGAGACGAGTCGAAAGTAGATATGAGACGAGAAGATACGTGTCGAGATGTCAGTAACGTTACTAGTGTTTCGCAAGTACGGGACGCTACTGCGGACACAAGGAGGAAAGAAGTTTGGTCGAGACTACGTCAGGATCCATGGAAAGGGCCTAGTTCTAATTTGTCGATTAGATAACTGGGCCCTTTTCCAATGCCAAATTTCATAAAGAGTTATGGATTTCAATTTCTATGCAGATGTGACATTTACCTGTCAGGAACTTTCTATTAGCCGAGTGGTTAGATTGCCTTTTGATACCAAACTGGATCAATTATCTTATCTCTTATATGCTTCGACTATGCCAAGTGAAGCATTGGACAAAGATACTTTTATCATGCGCTTTGATGAGGATGTATTTATCACCAGAGTGGATGAGCAGGAAAATGGATTTGGTTATTCTTATGATAGTTACCGCGTTTTAGAAACGGAAAAGTTTATCAATGTCGTTTTACAAAACCCTGCTCATGCCAGTTTTGAAATCCTGGATATGAAGCGGTCTAATTATGTTTTTGAGATGGTGCTGGGGGATGTTAAAAAATTAACTGACAATGAAAAACTGCAACTGCTAGATGGAAATGGTATGTTGTCGATAGAAGGAAAAACCATTGCTTGTTCGTTTAAGGAAATCTTATCTCAGACAAAGAAAAATCTTCCTTTGGTCAGGAAGATTTATCATTTCGATCGTTAACAGAAATAGGTTTGGAATAACGCCATGATGTCTTGATAATGAGGTTGCTTGAAGGGATGTAATCCCTTGATGGCAAGATAGGTGAAATCCTGGTATTGGATTTCTAGGAAGAACTTCAGGTTGAAGTTCTCTACATCATCCTCATATTTGAAGGCTTTGTATTCTTCGGGAGTATCTGTGATGTGATACTCCTTTTCTAATGCATCAAGCAGGGTCTGGAATTCTTGTTGGGTCAATGTGCGGGAGGCATCTTTTCCAAGAGTGATCTGCACCTGAAAATTCTTGCCATCGCGAAGCATGGTAAGTCTCTGAATCGCTTCAACAGACTCTGGACTTCTCTTCCAGAAAGAAAGATAGCGAATGTTTTTGGCAAGTAATTCCATGATTATTTCTCTAATTCAAAGAAGGGTTCAAAAAGCTGATCCAAGACTTTCAGATAAGGTGGGAAGCGATTGGTGCCAGAGAAAGTCATATCAGGTTTGGAAGTAAACTTCATCTTGATGTCAAAACTTTCATCCGCACCGGTGACAAGGCCGACGTTGATGCGATTCCAATCCAGGATGAAGACTTTTTCAAAAAATAATTTTTTTAAGACAGGCCACATCATGGTGATATCTTGGGCTTCAATTGGCTGCATCATCTTGTTGGGATAGACAATCGATGGACATAAGAGAACCTTGTCTTCTTTGACCTGAATGGAAATTCTTTTCTTGCTTTTATCTTTATAGACTCTTTCATAGAAGAAATCGACAAGAGAATCTTCCCATTCTTTTAAGGTTTTGCCATCATCGACACCAAAGTCTTTGTGACAATCCTGACATTCAAAACCGTGCTGGTTTAATTTGATATCCGAAAATGGAACGGTATTTTCCTTACCACATTTTGGACAAATAACACTCATAACTGCTCCTCCTTTTTCAAATGGGTGATTTCTAATAGAGAATCATATTCTTCTTCGTTAAGGAAACGATGTTCACCCTCTTTTAAGTCTCCTAACATGATCGTACCTACTCTGACGCGCTTTAATTCCACCACGTCATAAGAGAAATGACCAAAGATGCGTTTGACTTCATGATATTTTCCTTCTGAGACAGTCAGATAGGCGTGGTTTTCATCTAAGATTTCCAATTTGGAAGGCCTAGCGATTTCTCCTCTTCCGATATCTAGTGGTTGATTCATCAAATCGACCAAAGTTGGTCTAAGGATGTGATTGACAGTCACCAGATAGGTTTTCTCCACGTGTGTCTTAGGATGCATGAGTCTGGCGTTTAAAACACCATTATCCGTCAAGAGAAGTAAACCGGTAGTATCCTGGTCAAGACGACCTACCATACGGACACGGGAACGATATTCTTCAGGAATCAGATTCATGACCGAGGGGTAATTCTCATCCTTCATGGAACACATGTAACCGGCAGGTTTGTTCAACATCAAAGTGGTGTAAGGTGTGTTAGGAACAACCTTACCATTGACGGTGCTGACATCTGTACCTTTGATATTCATTGTCCAATCCTTGATCAATTCTCCATTGACCATGATGGTGTTATTCTTCAAGACTTTCTTGCTGGCTTTGCGAGAACCAAAGCCATGAGCAGAAAGGAAACGGTCTAATCTCATTTTTTAGCTACCTCAGCGTCGGAAAGATTGTTTAATTGTCGATAATCTTTTTGATTGAAAATGGCAAAGCCATGAATGGTCAACATCAGCGCAATCAAGAAGCAACCAGCGATGGTTGTTCCGATGGTGATCTGTTGAGAAAGTTCACTTACTGTATCAATAAGGGCGCATTGCTTCAGTTCGACAAATCCGATATAGAACAAACTGAAGATATAGACACCTGCATTAAAAGAGGAACCTTCTTGTCTAAGTGCACCAAAGAAGCGTTTGACGAAAACTGAGAGGGTATATCCTAGAAGAATTCCTATCACTGCATATAGGATAAATACGTAGTCAGTATGTTCATATAGGAAGGTGTTAAAGATAACGCTATAGCCTTTGAAGGTGGAAGTAAGATAGAACATGGTTCCTAGACTCATACCGGTATAGGAAAGAATAAAACTGGCAACAAATAAAATGGCAAGAAGGATTAGTCCATGGGTTGTATCAGGAATGACTTCTATAGCCAGGTGATCAAAAAGAATGGTGATAAGCCATGGTAAGATCACACCCGATAAGAAGAAAAGCAATGTTGATAGTAATTCTTTATGAGAGTAGCGATTCTTCAGAGCTTTGTTCAGCTCGTAGAAAAGAAATCCCCCTGATAAGGCCATCATGCCACCATAGACGGCAAAAGAAAACTCTTCTGTAAGTCTACTGACCGGAACAAAGAAGAATACCAAGAAGCCAATTAGGAATCCAATCATATATGACCAGCGATGGGTGATATACCACAAAAGCGTTTTGAAGAAGGAAAGATGTCTATTCTGGGATAAAGCAAGGGACTCAGTCAGGATATCTTTGAGTCTATGATCGGATTTGGTATCTTTCTGGAAGATTTTTTCTTTCAAACTCAAAGTTTCTTTCAGGTCTTTGACCTGGAAGAAAGGAATCATGCTGGTTAAGCCCAAAACAGATCCTTGCAACAAGCGAGTCAGAATGTTGCCAACGGTGATTTTTTCTGTGCGTTTGAATTCGTTCATGATGATTATTATATCGTATCCTTTACATTCTTAGTATTATATCAATACTAAGGACGAAAATTAACTATTAGGTTTGTAAGTTACAAATTATGTTTTCGTACCAATTGGAAGAAAACATCTTGCCTTTCCTAGATAACTGAATTACATTGATATGGATGAAAGAATATAAAGAAAACAAATTCGCTAGACCATTGCAGACTCGTCGCATTCCATTTTGGGTGTATGCCGGTTATGGATTGTTATCCCTTGTTTTGTTTTTCCTTCCATTTATCTATACGCTAAATGACAACACACCAGTCTGGGTCAGCGGTTTTGAGATGATTGTGTTTATCGAGGATTCTTACTCCTTCCTTCACTATGGAGTTGTCTTTTTCCTGCTTGGATATATTCTTGGTGGTTTTCTTCTTTTCCTTGGTTTACTTGGCCTTTTTGGGGAAGAAAAAATCCTAAAGATGCCTTCCTCTTTAGGATTGATTTTATCGGTGCTTAAAATCGGATGCGAGATTGCTGGTATGGTATTGATTTCAAAGTGCCATGAACTTCATATCTTCTTAGAGTTTGGCTCTTATATCAGCGTGATTCTCTCTATTGCCTTACTCGTCGGTCAGATTATTCTTCTAGGCCGTATGACATCAAAGCTGAAACACTAAAGCCTCATAGGGACGAAGCTGATCAGCGACACCTTCATAATTGCTGATGATGGGGCAAGATAACTTCAATTGTTTGATTTCCTTGGTGAATTTTCTCTTCTTTGAAGAAAGATTCAGAATGACAAGAACCTTCATGTCTTGATCTTTACGTGTATAGATCAAGACATCTTTTTGTTTGGTATCATATTCCTGAAAGTTGATATCTCCATAGGTGAAGACTTTATGGGATTGACGAAGTTCGTTCAATTTCTTGAAATAGCAAAGAACACTATCCGGATCATTTAAAGCGTCTTTGGCGTTATAAATCTTTCCAAGAGGATTATATCTTTGCCATGGTTTAACTTCAGGAGAAGAGAAACCAAAACCTTCTTCAGAAGAGAAAGCCAAAGGTGCTCTTTCATCATCTCGACCATATTTATGAGCGATTTTTAAGGCGAGTCTTTTTGGTAAATGAAGACCTCTAGCCATCTTATAGACATTGTTGGTGACAATATCCTGACATTCTTCTAAAGGAAGAGGCTCAGGATAATTATGAGTGGCAAATTCCTGACCCATATAGATAAAAGGTGTGCCCTTTAATGTGTATTGCATGGTCAAAAGCATTTTTGCACCATATAGTTCATCTTTACCTTTGACATGATGAGTAAACACTCTTCTTTGATCGTGATTCTCAAGATAATTGCCAAGCCAAGGAATATTCTCTTGCCAGCGGGTGATGATCTTTTTGAATTTCTTTGGGCTGACCATGGTAGAAAATAGACCCTTGTAGGCGTTGCAGGTTTCAAACTGGAAGAACGTATCCAGTTCCTTATCCATGAATTTCTTACCGTCTTCAATGGTGATTGGTCCACCACATTCACCGATGAGAACTCCACCTTTTGGTTCAATGACATCTTTACTGATTTTTTTAAGAATGTCATGATTGCCCTGAGTGGCGAGATAGTGTTCCATACCAACTGGTACGCCAATTCCTGGATGTGGTTTTCCATCTTCAAAACTCTCTTTGTAGATCTCTGAGATAACATCACAACGGAAACCATAGACGCCTTTATCCATCCAGAAACTGATGATATCCTCGACTTCTTTTAACACCTGAGGATTATGCCAGTTTAAATCGGGTTGCTGCTTGGTAAAAATATGAAGGTAGAACATTCCTTCTTCATTAGGCACTTCTTCCCAGGCTGGACCGGTGAAGTTGCTCTCCCAGTTATTGGGGTAGTCAAAACCACCTTTTGAATTCTTCTTACCCTGTTTGAAGATGTAGTAATCCCGGTAGGGAGAGTTTTTATCTTTTAAGGCACTTTTGAACCATTCATGCTGATCGGAGGTATGGTTGACCACAAGGTCCATGATGATTTTAATATCGCGCTTAGTTGCTTCTTTCATCAGTTCATCAAAATCATCCATGGTACCAAAGATGGGATTGATGTTCCTGTAATCGGAAATGTCATAACCAAAGTCAGCCATTGGCGAACAATAGATAGGAGATAACCAGATGATTCTGATGCCAATATCATGAAGATAGTCCAGTTTGGAAGTGATACCTTTTAAATCACCTTTGCCATCTTGGTTGCTATCCTTAAAAGAAATTGGGTAAATCTGATATACGGCGTGTTCTTTTAAAAAATCTTTTGTGTGAATCATGATGTTTTTAAAATCCTTAGATATGAAAGAAAAAAAGCTTCCCTGGATAGACCAAGGAAGCTGACAAATCAAATGCTTACTTAGACCAAGCAGCTCTTAAAGTGTTGGTGCCATCAGAGGTGGCAACTAACAAACCAAATTCGTTCCACTGAGTGTATTCTTTGGTGTTTTCAGCAGTTTCAATTTTGAAACCATTACCAGTGTAGTAGTTCAGGGACTTGTCTTCACTGGAGGTGTAAAGGAAGACGGTCTTGGTAATGAGTAAGGTGCCGATTGTAGCCTGAGCAGTTTCAGTTTTTTCATTGGCGGTCCATTTGCCGTCTTTGATTTCAAAACCAGAACCATCCATTTCGACGGTGAAACCACTGCTCTTGATTTTGCCAGAGAAGGTGACCTTGGTGAATTCGTTGGTTTTCTTGGAAGCTTCATCGGCAGCAGCCTTGAAATCAGAGAAGGTTGTCTTGCTTAAGCAGGAAGTCAAGGTCAAGACAGAAACGGCTAAAGCAGCAAAACTACGGATTACTTTGTTCATGATAATTCTTTTTACTCCTTTCATGAATAATTTCATAAGAGGACATAAGTCTCTCTATGGAAACTAATATCATTCTAAAACGAAAGAAAGGGATTGGCAAAACTTTTATGA
This sequence comes from uncultured Clostridia bacterium, assembly GCA_900313465.1. Classification (GTDB taxonomy): domain Bacteria; phylum Bacillota_I; class Bacilli_A; order RFN20; family CAG-288; genus Enterosoma. Next base: position 461 of record OMRU01000043.1, on the reverse strand, counting down.
TTTTTTGTGAGTAGCAAACAAAGTAGGGATGATGTTGCTATTAAAATATGGCCTGAAGAGGCACCTAAGAGAGTCAATGGAGCAAAATTATATAAAAAATGACCCTAGATTATTAAATATAAATATTTAAATATTTGTGTTTCGCCTTAAAAATGATATAGTTTTATAAGCGAGATTTTACTCTTTGTGTTTTCTCGACACAAAGATGACAGTCTCAGTGTGCTATCACATCTCAAGTGAAGGAGAACAATATGAGTTTTCTCGATAAATTATTCCGTATCGACGCCCGTTCATTCAAAAAGATTGAAAAGAAGGCAAAAAGGGTTTTCCAGTACGAAGAGGCCTATTCCAAATTCACTGATGATCAGTTGAAGATGATGACCCCTTACCTCAGAAAGAAATTAGCCGATGGTCAGACCGTCGACGATATTCTTCCTGAAGCTTTCGCTACTGCCATAGAA
>OMRU01000215.1 GCA_900313465.1 uncultured Clostridia bacterium | reverse complement strand
TTGAAGATAACTGGCTTAGAGGTAAGTGGAGCTGGATAGTTTTCTGGCATAGTCAAAGAGACATCGAACTTTTCACCGGCCTTATGAGAAACACACTGTTCTTCAAAGCCAGGAACGAACTTCTTGGAACCGAGTTCGAGATCGAAGGAGTTGGAGGAACCGCCATCAAATGGCTTGCCATCCATCAAACCGACGAAATCGATGTTGACAGTGTCGCCGATTTCAGCAGCCTTCTCAGATGGAACAAGTTCAGCATTGTCCTTAGCTAATCTTTCGATTTCAGCATCGACATCCTTAGCGGTGATCTTCTTTTCCTTGACATCGCTCTTTAAGCCCTTGTAGGCACCAAGCTTGGAAACAGTTGGCTTAAGGAAATAGGTAACAGTGAATTCAGCGGCTTCTGGATCAAATTTGTCCAAAGAGACGGCTGGACGTAAGTTGTTGGCAAACTTCTGTTCCTTGACATAAGAAGAGAATTCTTCTTCCTTTTCAAAGTTCTTATCTAACTGTCTTAACAAAGCGTTGACGGTTTCGTTGGCGACATCGTCAGAGTGAAGATACTTCTTAGCCATTTCTTCTGGGGCTTTGCCCTTACGGAAACCAGGGACAACGACATTGGCAGTCAATTTTCTAACAGCCTTGGCCTGAGCCTGGCTGATTTCATCCTTGTCGAAAGAGACACTAGCGATTAAATGACCATTCTCATTCTTAAAAGTGTGCTTCATATATGTATTCTCCTATCAAATTTATAATCAAGCCTAATAATTATAAATACCTATTACATCTAATGCAAGATTTTGTATTCTTCCTGATGGAAAATTTCACCAAAAAAGCATAAAAAAACCTGGCCGAAGCCAGGTTAGGATTAATGAAGTTTTCTAAGATGCCAGATGTCGCGGTTATATTCCGAAATGGTACGATCGGAAGAAAACCAGCCAGACTTAGCAACGTTGATCAAACACTTCTTACCCCAGGCATCTCTATCCTTGTACCAGGATTCGATCTTTTCACAGCCAAGGAGGTAACTATCCATGTCTTTTAAGACCATGAATTCATCATTGCGATACATGATTTCATCAAAGATCATGCGGAACTGATCCTTATCGGAAGAGAAGGTGCCATCGACAAGAGAATCCATGACTTCCTTGATGCGAGAATCTTCGTTATAGATATCCCATGGATTGTAGGAGTTTTCAAACTTGATCTTCTTGACTTCTTCTTCCTTCATACCGAAGATGCAGGCGTTATCTTTACCAACAAGGTTAGAGATTTCCACATTGGCGCCATCAAGCGTACCAAGGGTGACTGCACCATTCATCATGAACTTCATGTTGGAAGTACCGCTAGCTTCCTTACCGGCAAGAGAAATCTGTTCGGAGATATCACTAGCAGGGATGATGACTTCGGCTTTGGAGACATCATAGTTCTCAAGGAAGACGGTGCGGATATATTTCTTGACATGAGGATCAGCCTCAATGGTCTTAGAGACGGCCAAGATCAATTCGATGATCTTCTTGGCATAGGTGTAACTTGGCGCAGCCTTGGCACCAAAGATGTAAGTATGAGGATAGATTTCAAAATTTGGATCAGCTTTGAGTTTCTGATATAAACGGATGATATGGAAGACGTTGAGCAATTGGCGCTTATAAGCGTGGAGACGCTTGATCTGAGTATCGAAGATGGAATTTGGATCAAGTTCGATACCGCTGACCTTCTTGATCAGTTCAAGACTAGCCAACTTATTCTGATACTTGATCTCATTAAACTTGCGATAGACTTCTTTGTTGTCGCCCTCAGCATACTTCATCAACTTGTTGAGGTCTTCAGGCTGATAGATAAAACTATCGCCGATAAGACTTTCCACATAGTTGGAAAGACGTGGGTTAGCCACCAAGAAGAATCTTCTATGGGAGATACCATTGGTCTTATTGTTGAACTTTTCAGGATATTGGGCATACAAATCCTTGAAGGTCTGTGCCTTTAAGATTTCGGTGTGAATACCAGCAACGCCATTGACGCTTTTAGCGACATGAATGGCAAGCTGACACATGTTGACATTGCCGTTGTGAATGACCTTGGAATGAGAAATGGCTTCTTCTGAGACGCCTTTTTCTCGCATGAGCTGGATGACTCTGCGGTTGATTTCCTCAATGATCATGTAGACACGTGGAGCGACATTGCCGATATATCTGCATGGCCATTTTTCCAAAGCTTCTGGCATGACGGTATGATTGGTAAAGGCAAAGCACTTGGAGACAATCTCATAAGCCTTATCCCAACCATAATCATGTTCATCCATAAGGATTCTCATCAATTCAGGGATACACATGATCGGATGAGTATCGTTAAGCTGGAAGATATAATGATCATATAAATGATCTAAATTGCCATAAAGCTTGATTTCTCTGTTACAAGCGGTCTGCATACCAGCGG
>OMRU01000121.1 GCA_900313465.1 uncultured Clostridia bacterium | reverse complement strand
TGATGCCTAAAATTTCAAAAAATAATTGCTATTAATAAATTACCTTATTCTTATGAATAATGCAAACAAAAAGCAGTTACAAATCAATATCTAACATGACAGGGCAATGGTCGGAACCAAAGCAGTCATCCAGAATATAACTTTCTTTGACCTTGTCGGCGATATCCTTGCTGACAAGGAAGTAGTCTAGTCTCCAGCCGGCGTTGTTCTCTCTGGCATGGAAGCGATAAGACCAATAGGAATATTTGACTTCAGCAGGATGAAGGCTTCTGAAGGTATCGACAAAACCTAAGTCGAGAAGTTTACCAAAAGCTTCTCTTTCCTCGTCGGTAAAGCCGGCGGAAAGATGATTGGTTTCAGGATGCTTCAGGTCGATTTCATTATGGGCGACATTCAAGTCACCGGTGACGATGACGGGTTTGATTTTCATCAAGGAAGAGAGATAGTCTCTTAAATCCGCTTCAAATTCCATACGGAAAGGAAGTCTCTTTGGCTTTTCACCCTTGGCTGGGTTTTCACCAGAGTTAGGAACATACATCTCCACATAGAAGAATTTTTCATATTCGACGGTGATGACTCTTCCTTCGTCATCATATTTGCCGTCTTTCAAGCCATAAGTAACATTTAGCGGTTTGATCTTGGTCATGACGGCTGTGCCGGCATAACCTTTCTTGACTTTGGAAACCGTCCAATAGGTTTCATATCCATCCATGACAAAAGGAAAATCCTTGTGTTCCTTTTCGGTGAGCTTGAGTTCCTCAATAGAAAAGACGTCAGGATTATATTTCTGCCACTGTTCGGTAAGATTCTTACCAAGATAGGCGCGGATGGAATTGACGTTGAAAGACATCAGTCTCATGTTTACTTGTTTCCTTTGCTGACATCGTTTTTTAAGATGTCGTGATACATTTCTGGACGACGATCTCTGAAGATGCCCCAATCTCTTCTGTTTCTATATAAAGCGTCTAAATCAAAAGTGTGAGTCAAAATGGCTTCTTCATCTCTAGAGGCGCTTTCGACGATGGTACCAGTCTCATCGGTGATGAAACTAGAACCATAGAAGGTCATGGAAGAGTTCTTTTCTTTTTCTGTACCGATTCTGTTGGAAGCGACAACTGGCATGATGTTTAAGGCAGACTGGCCAACCATGGCATTTCTCCAGTGTGGCATGCTGTCTTTAGGAAGGGTTGGTTCACTGCCGATAGCCGTTGGGAAGAGAAGGTATTCGGCACCTTTCAAGGCTAAGATTCGACCGGTTTCCAAGAACCACTGATCCCAGCAGATACCTACACCTAACTTACCGGCTTTGGTATCAAAGACCTGATAACCGGTATCGCCAGGAGTGAAATAGAATTTTTCTTCATAGCATTCACCAGTAGGGATATGGGTCTTTCTGTAAAGACCTAATCTTTCACCGGTCTTATCGATGATACAGATGGAATTGAAGTAGCAATTACCGGCTTTTTCAAAGAAAGAGATCGGTAAGACAACTTCCTGTTCCTTTGCTAATTTCTCAAAGTATTCCAGGGTCTTGGAATTACCATATTCTTCGGCAAAATCAAAGCGGTCATAATCTTCAATCTGGCAGAAATAATTTCTTTCGAACAATTCCTGTAACAAGATGACATCAGCACCTTTCTTCTTGGCGTTTTTGACCATTTCTGTAGCGTGCTTGATATTTTCTTCATAGATATTGCTACAGGCCATCTGGGTAGCAGCGAGAGTGACTTTCATTCTACTTATCTCCTTCTTTTGGTTCAATATCGTAACCAGGTTCCATGAATGGGACCTGCTTGGTGATGCAATGAATATTGCCACCGCCTAAGAGAATTTCTCTGGAATAGATCGGAACGATGGCTTTCTTGTTTTGATAGAATTGGGAAAGAATCTTGACGGCAAGAGCATCCTTTTCATCGCCAAACTGTGGACAGATCAAGAAGTCTTCGCCCATGTAGAAGTTGACATAGGAGGCAGCAAGTCTTCTTCCTTCTTGTCTCTGGACGGCATCTTTATCCGCGACAATACCATCAGCTTCTTCCTTGGTGAGATATTGTGGCTTTGGTAAAGGAAGTTCGACGATGGTAAGTTTGTTACCCTTAGCATCGGTGACACTTTCAAGATATTCTTTATCCTTCAAACTTCTTTGATACTGTGGATCATCTTTATCATCCGTGGTAGCCAAAGCGACAACGCCAGGAGCAAGGAAACAACAGATGTTGTCTACATGTCCATTCGTCTCGTCGTTATAAATACCATAAGGAAGCCATAAGACCTTGCTGACGTTGAGGTCTTTTTTGAGTCTGGCTTCAATTTCTTCTTTGGATAAATTCTTGTTTCTGCCTTCAGAAAGGAGACATTCCTCGGTGGTCAAAAGGGTACCCTGACCATCCGTATGAATCGAACCGCCCTCCAAAATGAAGTCTTTATCTGGATAGCGGTGAATCATCAACTCCAATAAGGTGTTCTTACCAAGAGCGTTATCATCATCCCAAGGCTTATATAAGCCATCAAAGTCACCACCCCAGGCGTTAAAGCCAAAGTCGACGCCGACAAGGCGTTTATTGACTTCGTCTTTCAAAAAGACGGGGAGAGAATCTCTCATCCAGGAATCGTCATATTTCAAACGAAGGATGTGAGTGTTCTTCATCTGGAAACGAGTGCAGATAGAGGCATCAAATCTCGGATCGATGATGACGACAACCATCTCATAAGCAGAGATAGCTTTGACAACATTGAGAAATTCTTCTAGAGCGGGAGAGGCTTTTTCTCTCCAGGTGTCTTCTCTATAAGGAAGTGCGATAATGGTGCACAAATGTCTTTCTCCCTCAAAGGGAAAAACAAAGGACGAAATGTTTTCGTAATCTTTTAAAATGGAATTCATATATTTGTTATTTATTTTTTACCCAAATTATTATATAAAATATTATAACCAAAGCAAACGAAGAAAACGCTTAGGAGGCTTAAAGATGAAAATTCTCATGGTAGTTACAGATGGTTTTGAAGATATTGAAGCCGTCGGCACACTAGCGATCTTAAGAAGAGCACAACTCGATGTCACCTTTGCGGCAATCGACAGTACTCATGCTCTTGGTAGATATGGTGTCAATATCACCGATTTAGTCAATCTCAACCAGGTCAACTTTGATGAGTATGATATGCTTATCATTCCAGGTGGCCCAGAATATATCGCTGAGGAGAACAATCCTGAATTTTTGAAGATGGTCATGCACTTTGCTTCTGCTGGCAAATACATCGCCGCCATCTGTGCAGGTCCAACTATCCTTGGTCATCTAGGATTGCTGAAAGGGAAGAACTACACCTGTTTTACTAGCATGAACGAAGATTTCGGTGGTACTTATGTCGATCAGTATGCGGTGGTTGATGGTAAGATCATCACCGGACGCAGCGCTGCTGCCGTCATCGACTTTGGCTTTGCCATCGTCGAAACGTTATGCGGTAAGGAATACGCTCAAAAAGTAAAGAATTCTATTTATTATTAATCAAGAGAGGAAATATTCAATGTTTGCAGATTTTAATTTCGGCATCATGGACATGATCATCATCGGCTTTTTGATTTTGTCCTTCTTCTGGGGATTCATCTCCGGTTTCAACAAGAAAAAATTAACTTCTTTTGCCACAGAAGCAGGTTTTGTTGTCGCTTACTTCTTTGGTAGTCCATTAAGTCACTTTATTTCTCAGACTGATCTTTCCTATCATATCAGCAATGCTTATTTTGGACTTTTACCAACTAGCGATGCTTTTACCGCTGAGTGTGTCTATGCCAGTGATGTTGCTGCTGGTAAAAACCAGATTGCTATGGCTTTCTTACTCACCTTCATCTTGATCAGAGCGATTCTTTCTCCTTTATGGAGAGAAGGCTCCTTGTTTGGCGAAGATGGCAAGACCTTGATGGGAAGAATCTGTGGTGTGGTGGTTCGTCTTGCGAAAAGCACCATCACCTTGCTTATTGCGATGATCATTCTTTCTTTGGCTGCCCAGATCACCTATCGATTTGGCTTTACCAATATCCAGGATTTCATCGACCAGGATTTGAATGTTGCCGATGCTAGCGGTTTTTCTATCGCTCGACTTTTCTACACCACAGCCAGCAATATGTTCCAGTGGATTTCTACCAGTGCTGGTTCTCTCGCCTCTGGTATGTAGTAGTCTAGACCCTTTATGAGTTATTTTGTTCATCATCCAGATAAATGGGCTTCCGCCAATATCGATTTGATTGAGGAATGCTTAGAAAAACATGAGAAGACTGTCGTCATCATCGCCGGTGCGTCTAGTTCCGGTAAGAGTTATTGTGCCCAGATTCTTTCTCAGGTATTAATGGCAAAAGGTCACCATCCGATTGCTATCTCTTTGGATTCTTACAATTTTGGTTTGTCCGGAATCATCTCCAATAAGGTCAATCTTCATTATTTTGACAATTCCTTA
>OMRU01000067.1 GCA_900313465.1 uncultured Clostridia bacterium | reverse complement strand
ATCAGTATCAACCTTTGACTAAGAGAGGCAATGCCGATATCGGTTCTGGATTCAACGATGATCCGTTATGGCTAGTCGGTGCCGTTTGTGCCTACATTAAAGAAACCGGTGACTATTCTATTTTGGAAGAGATGGTTCCGTTTGATAATAAAGTCGGTAGCGAAAAGACCTTGTACGATCATCTTCTCATCTCCTTGAACTATACCATCCACAATCTTGGTCCTCATGGCTTACCATTGATTGGCAGAGCCGACTGGAACGATTGCCTCAATCTCAACTGTTTCTCTTTGACAGATGGTGAATCCTTCCAGACTGTCGAGAACAACGATACACACACTGCGGAAAGTATATTCATCGCCGGCATGTTTGTGAAATATGGCAAAGAATTTGTGCAATTAGCCCAACATTTAGACAAACAAACCGATAGCAACTATATCTTGGAGTATACTAAAGTGATTGAGGAAAACACCATCAAATACGGTTTCGATTATGAAGGTGGATATTTCATCCGTGCCTATGACGCCTATTCCAAGGAAATTGGTTCGTCTAGATGCCCAGAAGGAAAGATCTTCATTGAACCACAAGGCTTCTGCACTCTTGCCCGCATTGGTCAGGAACAAGGCTTAGGCAAAAAAGCTGTTCAAAACTCCTTGAAATACCTTCTCAATGACTATGGTTGTGAGATTCTCTATCCGCCATATAGTCAATACTATCCTGAATATGGTGAAATCTCTTCTTACCCTGAAGGAACCAAAGAAAATGGTTCTGTCTTCAATCACAACAACCCTTGGTTGACCCTTGCGTTATGTGAAGAGAATATGGCGGAAGAAGCGTTCGACTTATACAAGAGAAACGCCCCAGCCTATATCGAAGACATCTCCGATATACATCAGACAGAGCCATATGTATATTCTCAGATGATTGCCGGTCGTGCTTCAAAGCAATATGGCAGAGCCAAGAACTCTTGGTTGACTGGCTCGGCAAGTTGGTCCTTTGTCGCATTAAGCGAAGGTATTCTTGGTGTCATTCCAGATTATGATGGCTTAAGAATCAGACCTTGCTTGCCAAAGGAAATGAAAGAAGTAACTATTGATCGTCTCTATCGCAAAAAGAAGTTCCACATCAGCGTTCATCATACTGGCGCACCATATAAGATGAAGCTTAATGGTAAAGAAGTAGAAGGTAATCTGTTACGTGCTGAGCAGTGCCTGGACGACAATATCGTTGAAATAGACATGTAGGAGGACACAGTATGTCTGAAGAAAAGAAAGTGAGCAGAAACCCATTCAAGAATTATTTCGACAAGAAGAAAAAAGAAAGAGAGGCTAAAGCCTTAGGTAAGAAACTTCAAGAAGAAGCCAGAGCCAGAGATGAGGCTTTAGGCAAGGACGCTCCTGAAGGTTCTTATGTTGCCTTACAGAACATCAACAAAATCTATGACAACGGCTTCCATGCAGTCCATGATTTCTCCATCGATATCAAACAGCATGAATTTATCGTCTTTGTCGGTCCTTCCGGTTGTGGTAAATCCACTACCTTACGTATGATCGCCGGCTTAGAAGATATCACTGGCGGTAATTTATTCATCGATGGCGACTACATGAACGATGTCGCACCAAAGGATAGAGGTATCGCCATGGTCTTCCAGTCCTATGCCTTATATCCACATATGACCGTTTACAACAACCTTGCTTACCCACTTAAGATTATGCATCTGAACAAGGCTGAAATTGATAGACGTGTCATGTCAGCAGCCAAGATTCTTCAGATTGAAACTTTGTTGGATAGAAAACCAAAGGCCTTGTCTGGTGGTCAGAGACAAAGAGTTGCCTTAGGACGTGCAATCGTAAAGCATGCAAAAGTCCTTTTGATGGACGAACCATTATCTAACCTCGATGCCAAATTGAGAGTTCAGATGAGAAGTGAGATTGTCTCCCTCCATCGCAAACTCAACGCGACGACAATCTATGTCACCCACGACCAGACCGAAGCCATGACCATGGCAAGTCGTATCGTCATCATGAAAGATGGTTATGTTCAGCAGATTGGCACCCCAATTGAAGTCTTCAACCATCCAATCAACAAGTTTGTTGCGGGCTTCATCGGCTCTCCAAGTATGAACTTCTTCGATGTCACTTATAAAGATGGCAAGGTCACCTTCGCTTCTGGTGAAACCTTAACTATCCCGGAAGAACTTCTTGCTGGTAAGGTCATTCCTGAACATGTCATTCTCGGCTTACGTCCAGAGAATATTCACAATGCGGATAGCCAGAGAGGTGTAGATCATCCCGATGCCAATTTCACCGTCACGGTTCGCTTAGCTGAACTTCTTGGTAACGAATACTATATCCACGCTCCATTTGGTGGCATTGATATGGTTGCCAGATTCCCAAGTGACAAGAACATTCAGACAGGTGATGTTGTCACCGTCAATTTCAGCCAAAAGAGAGTCCATCTCTTTGATCCAGAAACAGAAGTTGCTATTTTCTAGGAGGTCATCATATGGAAAATGAAAAGAATATGACCCCACCAGAGAATGGTGAAAACATCAAGGACGTTCTCGTTGAAGGTTTGAACGAAGAACATGTTGATGATAACTTCGCCAATCTGAACTGGTTTGGTCAGATGAAATGGAAACTGAAAGAAAAGTTTGAAGGTGAAAAGGCCAATAAAAAGAGACATAAGATGGTTTCTTATAGCAAATATGGCTATATCTTCTTGGTTCCTTTCTTTGTGATCTTTGCTCTCTTCTCTTTATATCCGTTGATTCAAACCATTATCTTTTCCTTCACCGAATACTATTATGGAAATGGTGGTATTTTAAAAGTCGGTCCAAGGTTCAATGGCTTTGATAACTATGCCACGCTGTTAGCCGATCCAGATATCAGTCCATACATATGGAAATACTTTGGCAACACCATGATAATCTGGATTTGTGGTTTCATTCCACAAATCATCGTATCTTTATTGTTAGCAATCTGGTTTACTGATGCAAGATTGAAACTGAGATTCGGCGGCTTCTTCAAAGCCGTTATGTATATGCCAAACCTTGTCATGGCCAGTGCATTTGGTATGTTATTCCTGATGCTCTTCTCCTTGACTGGTCCAGTGAATCAAATTCTCGAAGCAGCTGGCATTTCGCCGGTTAAGTTCTTAGAATCGGCGGGGTGGAACAGAGGTATCATCGCCTTCATCAACTGGTTGATGTGGTTTGGTAACACGACCATTCTCTTGATGTCTGGTATCATGGGTATTGATGAATCCATCTTCGAATCCGCAAGATTGGATGGTTCTTCGGGTACTAAGACGTTCTGGCACATCACCTTCCCATTATTGTTGCCAATCTTCGTTTATGTTCTCATCACCTCTCTCATCGGTGGTATTCAGTTGTTTGATGTCGCGCAGATCTTCACTGCTTCCAAGGGTGGTCCTGACCAGTCTGCTATGACCATCATGATGTATCTATATCGTTTGATCACATCTAGTAAGAACTATGGTCTTGCTGGCGCTGTCTCCGTGTTGCTCTTCTTATTGACTTGTGTCTTATCCATCATCATCTTCAAGGTCATGATTCCAACCAACAATGTCATCAAGCAGGAAGCCAGAGCACATCGAGCAAGAATGAGATGGTTAAAAGACGCTCAAATCAGTCAACCTGTAACTGAAGGAGGAAACAACCATGAGTAAAGCTCAAGCTGTTCAGCTCTCCAATCCCAATAAAAAATTGAAGAACGAAAAGGTGGCTTTGACGATTCATAGAGTCATTGTCTACACCGTTTTGGTCCTCTTATCTATCATCTGTCTCTTCCCGTTCTACATTCTTTTGGTCAATTGTTCTCATTCTTCACCAGATATCATGAAAGGCTTCCATTGGTGGTTTGGTACCTACTTTGCTGCCAACTGGAGAAACCTGTTTTCTAACGATAACATTCCTCTTGTCAATGGTATCTTCAACTCTATTTTCATTGCTTTAGTCAATGCCACCTTAACAGTCTACTTCTCCGCTTTGACTGCCTTTGCTACTCATATCTATCGCTTCAAAGGTAAGAAGTTTGTTGAGACTTTCATTCTTGGTATCATGATGATTCCATCTCAGGTTGCCGCTATGGGTCTTGTCATGTTTTGTATCGAGAACAGCTTGACGGATAACTATCTCATCCTGATTCTTCCCTCTATTGCCTCTCCTATCACTTACTTCTATATGAAACAGTATCTTGAATCCATTCTTCCGATGGAAGTTATCGAGGCTGCTCGTGTAGATGGTACTTCTGAACTTGGTATCTTCCATAAGATTGTTCTTCCTATCATCAAACCTGCCTTAGCGGTTCAGTTCATCTTCGCTTATGTCAGTAACTGGAACAACTACTTCACTCCATCCATGTTGATCAACAATTCCAAATTAAAGACCATTCCTTTGATTATCGCTCAGCTTTCTGCTTCTTCTCCAGATACCTTTGATAAAGGTCAAATCTATCTGTTGTTGACTATCGCTGTTCTCCCTGTCGTCGTGGTCTATCTCATCTTCTCTAGAGCTATCATCAAGAACCTTACTTCTGGTGCCGTCAAAGGATAATCTATGAAATTTGAATTTGGTACTGGAATATCCTCGTATCAAGTGGAAGGAGCTTACCAAGAAGATGGTAAGCTTCCTTCTATCTGGGATACGTTAAGTCATCAGGAAGGCAACATCACCGACAAGAGCAATGGTGATGTGGCGACTGATTTCTATCATAGATATGAAGAAGATATCAAACTTGCCAAAGAGTTGGGTATCCAATCCTTCCGTTTCTCCTTCTCGATGTGTCGAATCCTGGAAGAAAACGGGAGAGTCAATCATAAGGGAATTGAGTTTTATCAGAGAGTCGTCGACTGTATTTTAAAGTATGGTTTAGAACCAGTCGTCACCCTCTACCACTGGGACTTGCCACAGTTTTTACAAGACCGTGGCGGGTTTGTCAACGCGAGAATTGTTGATTACTATGCGAAATATGTTGAGGCAGTGGCGAAAGCTTTTAAAGGCAAAATCAAGACATGGATCACGTTTAACGAACCACAATGCTTTATCGGACTAGGGTATAGTGGAAAAGAACACGCACCTAAGATTCATGCCTCATTAAAAGAAATCATCAAGGCTAGTCATAACGTGCTTCTTTGTCACGCCAAGGCCTATCAGATTCTAAAGGGCATCAACCC
>OMRU01000125.1 GCA_900313465.1 uncultured Clostridia bacterium | reverse complement strand
AAGAAGGCTTATCCTGCTTACTTTGGTTCCTATGATGAATTTGGTATTGTTCAGGCATATCTAAACAAGATTTCTAATCTCTACTGTATCGGTAGAAATGGTCAGCACAGATATAACAACATGGACCACTCCATGCTTTCTGCTTTGACTGCTGTCGATGATTATCTTGCTGGTAAGACAGATAAGAGTGATGTCTGGAATGTCAACACAGAACAGACTTACCATGAAGGTAATGACGAGCAAAAGAAAAAGAAGGATTAATTTATGGATTCTGTTTCGGCCATTTCTTTGTTGACCAAAGGGTTAAGTTTAGATAGAGATTTAGAAAAACAGGAAAAGAAAATTTTCAAAATGCCATTATGGCTTTTTGAAATCATCATTTCCGTTCTGGCCTTTGTTTTGATTTTTGCTTCCTATGTCTGGATTAAGGGCATGGAGCCGATCAAAAATGTTCAGGCTGGTGCATTTGCTAAAGGCTATGGTTTTTCCTTATTTGCCATTGTCGTGATTTATTTCTTCTATTTGTTAGCCAATCGTAAACTGACGTATCAAAGAGCTGTCATCATTTTATTGCTAGTCGGCTTTGTGCTTCGTTTGACTTACATGCTTTATACTCCTGCTACCGTAAGACAATATGATACCTTCTCTGTAAATAACGACTCTCATTACAATTACGCTTACGCTTTTTATGCTACAGGCACTCTTCCTGATCATCACATCACTCAAGATACCATCTACCAATTTTATCATCCACCGCTAAATGCCTTCTTCCAGGGTATGTTCATGCGCTTTTTTGAAATGATCAATACCAATCCTTTGTTGCAAGGAACCGTGATGGTAGGTAAAGCTGAGGTCAACACCCTATATTATTCTTGTCAGATTCTTGCTTGCTTCTATATGTATCTTACTTCTCTGTTCTTAGTCAAGACTATCAATCAGACAAAATTCAGTAATGGCAGCAAGTTAATGGCTATCGCTTTTGTCGCTTTGTTCCCTAGACTTGTCCAGTTATCTGGTCAGTTAAACAATGATGGCTTATCTATCGTCTTTAGCGTCATTGCTTTGTATTACTATGTCCGTTGGTATACCATCAAGAAAAGCTGGGTTGATATGTGTCTCAGCGGCTTATTTATCGGCTTAGCCTTGATGAGCAAGATGAGTGCTTCTACTATCGCTTTAGGTATGGCCTTTGGCTTCTTAGTGCAGTTGATTCACTCTATCAGAAAAGAAGAAGGCTCTTTACCTCTTCCTTGCTTACTTCTTCAGTATCTAGCCTTTATTGTCATCGCTGCGCCAATTGGCTTATGGTGGCAATTATATACTCATTATGTTTATGGCTTACCATTCAATTTTGTCTTTAAATCCTTAAATGCTGAACTCTTTACTGGTTCTCGTGATTGGGTCTTGATCAATCGTCCTGAAAGCATCGAGTATTATGACCGCATCAATATGAGCAAAGGCGTCATCTATACCGATAGCTGGTATAACTTCTATGTCTGTTATGTCTTACCATTCTATTGGGCTGATTTTGAACATGGTATCTTCTGCTCCGCTTTCTATAATTACAACATTCTCTCTTATGCTCTTCGCTGCAGTATCTTTGGTGAATTCAATAACTGGGGTACTGCTTCTGCTCAGGGTATTGCGGTTGTCTCAACGATCTCCATTTACGTCTTATGGTTCTCTTTGTGGGCAAATCTGGTTTATATCTTCCTTAGAAAGAAGAAAATAGGTCAGGATGGTATGATGATGTTCCTTCTTCTTATCGGTATCATCATCATGTTCTTATACCTTCAGGTGACCATGCCTTATGGTTGTTCTATTGACTTTAGATATATCGTTCCGATTATTCTTCCTGTTGGTTATCTTCTCATGAAGGAAAATGAGATCTTCAAATTGACCATCAAGGAGAATCATTCTAAGGTTGCTTACTTGATGAAGAATATTCTTACTTCTTCTTTAGTGGTCTTCTTAGTCAGCACGACTGTGTTCTATTTTGCTGCAAACTAAAAGAAAAGTCACTTCTGCTTTGTTGCGAAGTGACTTTTCTTTTATTTGTAGATAAAGAGTTTTCTTGTGATGTAGTTATAGACCATGACGACTAAGGTACGGATGACAAAGTCTACTGGATAAGTTAAGAAGGAGACACCAATATTGATGAATAAGAAGTCGTATAAGACATACTGGATACCTACACCGATAAGCAAGCCTAAAATAGATAAGACTAGGAAGGTGATGATACCTTTAGCAGACTTGGAGAAATTGGATTTGGCAGCTTTATAGACCATGTAGGTGGACATGAGATAGTTGATGGTGACACCGATTACAAATCCCATACCTGTGGCAATACCAGTGACATAGAAGGCTGTTGAACCATTAAAGATGATAAACTGGAAGATGAAGCAGGTAGCAAAGTCGAAGATAGCGGCAACAAGACCGACGATGGCAAAGCGGAAGATTTCCCAAAAGAGGGCGTTGGACATGGTTCTTCCTTCCATGTAGGATTTATAGATCAGATAATCATAGATACCGACAAGAAGGGTGGCTACATCACTAGAAGTGGCTAGAGAAATAGACCAACCAGATAAGAGTATCGCAATTACAAGATAGGCGAGATAACCAAATAATGCTAAGATGATATAAGCGATCAACCATTTTCCTTTTGGACCAAAGTCTGGTGTGATACCACTAGGTCTGATAAAGAAGAATAAGACGTAATATAAGATGCTGACTAGGGCACCAAGAATCAATGACCAGATACCAAAGTTAGCATCAAACTGAATATATTTATCCTGGGAATAGGTCAGATAGACTAAGCTTTCTTCTGTTACATTGATTGGAAGTAGTTTTACGATGAAATAGATGCCAGCAGTTAATAATAGAATGATGATACCGGCGACAATTCCTTCTTGATACCATTTGTATTTTGGAGCAGGAATTTCTATAGACGGAATTGGTTCTTTATCTGAAGTTTGAATTTCTTTATTTTCTTCCATGATAGTTTTCCTCAAGTGGTATTATTGTACAATCAAAAAGGAAAGAAAACAAAGGTTATCAAACAAAGACGAAAAAAAGATGCCCGAATGGGCGGTTTAATGTGAGGTTGCTAGATTCCCATACGTATATTTTTTGACTAAAATTATATTTCCTGACGTCTCCATGATAGGCTGGGAGTTATAACTTGTTGTTGCAGTAAATTCGAAGAGTTGCGTTGAAGAAATAGTCCTATCATTAAAATCGAAAGAAATGTCAGCTGTTTCTTCCAAAATTTCAACACAATTTGAAACATTAATTGCTTTATCTTGTTGTTTTGAGTAAGTCGGATTAGTAAAAGGCGAATTACCTTTAAATAAAAGTACGGACAATGCGATAAAACGTTAAAATTTTATTCATTAATATCTTCTTTCTCTACTGAAGGGACAAAAGAAATGTCTCCATTTTCCAGAACATAGCCAACGGCTCTTGCATCATAGCATTCTATAAAATTTTCATATTTTCCAAAATTTGTTTCATTATCATTTACATAGACTGTCGGAAGAATTTCGCCATCTTTTGGCTCGAGAGTAAACGAATAGCGAATATAACCTTCCGGTGCCTTTTCTAGCAATTGATCATGAGAAACGTTATCGATTAAATAATTGGTTTTTGAAGAGAAGTCTTCACTGAAAAAATAAAAAATCTGCTTATCGAAACTAAGTATTTCATCCTCAAACACGACCTTAGAGTTTTCTTTTGCCACAATTGCCCTTTTTAGTGTAAAGGTAATTGTTTGATTTTCAGAAAAAGAAAATAAGGACCAACAATCTGAATATCTGTTTCCATAGAAAATTTCCAGTTGTTTTTCAGATTCTTTTTTT
>OMRU01000059.1 GCA_900313465.1 uncultured Clostridia bacterium | reverse complement strand
CCAATTAAAGCATTATTAACAACTTCCACTTCTATCGTTAAGGATTTTCCTCCGACAGAAAAGGTGACATCACTCTTACCTAAGCCTATGGCCGTAATCTTGTTTTGGCTGTTATCTAAAGATAAGACATTCTCATTAGAGATAGACATGACATCATATTTGTTTTCTTGATCATACATCACGCTAAATGCCATAGATTCATGAAGATAGAGACTTTGTTTCTCCCCATCTTTCAAGGTGGTATGAGAAGTAAGATTTCTGACTACTAGACCGGAAGTAGTACCTTCTTTCTTCTTGACCTGAACATTAAGGTAGACGGTATCATAGACTAAGCTAAGATCAGCACTTTTTGTCTGTATGATAATCTGACCTGTTTTATCTTCGTTGACTTCTTTAGTCGTGATCAATCCTGTGGAATCTACTTCCATAAAGGAAGAATAGGACTCATCGCTAAGAGAGAAGGATTTATTATAGGCAACGTTATATTTTATCGAGGTGACAATATGATATTCTTCTCCACCAGTTAAGGAAAGAGAATAGGTTCTTGTCGTTTCATCATAATCAAGAGAAGAATCATTTAACGTGATGGTTGCATATTCATCCTTTGCTTCCTTGATATTGATGACAAGAGAATGATAAGCCATTTTCTTATTGTCGCTATTTCTGATTAGGCGAATTCCAAAAGTCCCCACATATTTTTCCTTAGCTGTGACAAGACCGGTTTCAGAAATGGTGTACTTTGGTTCATCGACAGATTCATAACTAAAATGATATTCATCCTTTAGTTTATCATCGATACTGCTTTTCAATTGATAGGTTTCACCAACATACATCGTTAAGACATAAACATCATTTTCAGTGGTAAGAAAAGAATCCGTTACCATCTCAAAAGATTTGATTTCTTCTTTACTTTGACTGCTTGTCATATTTCCAGAAGGTAATAGACTACATCCAGAGAGCAGCAACCCCATAGAAACAAATACCGATATAAAACCTTTTCTCATAAAAATACCCCAAGTTCTTTTATTAATAGTATTGTATGCAAATCACTAGATATTTTCAAACGCAAGAAGAAAAGGAAACAAGGAAACTATTTCGTTTCTGAAAAAGAAGGAAAAATCCCTAAAAAACATAAAAAAAGAGCACTCAATTGAGTACTCGTGATTTTTATAGTGGTGACCTGGACGGGGTTTGAACCCGTGAATGCATCCTTGAAAGGGATGTGAGTTAACCACTTCTCCACCAGGCCATGGAATAATGGCGCCCACTATAGGACTCGGACCTATGACACTTCGGTTAACAGCCGAATGCTCTACCGACTGAGCTAAGTGGGCAGCGAATAAAAATATACCAAATTAGTTTAAGCTTTGCAACTAGTTTTTAAATAATTTGTTATCTTTTTCTTTCGACAAGCTCTTTGACGTCTTTTATGGTACGAATGTCCATCATTTCGTCTTGAGAGACTTCAGGAAGATTGAACTCATCTTCAATGTTGATGATCAGTTCAGCTTTATCCAAAGAATCGAGACCTAAAGTATTTAATTCTGTCTCTGGAGTAAGGGAATCGATATCAAAGGATTTCTTCTTAACCTGCTTACTTAATAAATCTTTTAACTTAACATAAATTTCATCCATCGTTGTTTTCTCCTTAAGAAAATAATCTTCGTTTATTATATAGCCCAAAAAGGAATAGTGCAATTATTTTAAAAATTGCTTATGCCCTATCAAAAGATTATAATAACTAGGTCACTATAGATATATGCTTAATATTAATAATTTAAATATTAGTTCCTTAGCGGAAACACATACCCTTGGACCTAGAGCCATGATTTTCTTTATCGCCTGGGTCATCGTTTTCATTTTGGCTGTCATCTTTGGTGTCATCTTTGCCTTTATCTTTACTGGCAAGAGGGAACTAAAAAGAATTCGTGATGACTCCGACTTCAATGTTCGCGTCTATTCCTATGACTATGCCAAACAGACCTTCTACTTCTTTGACATGATGGATATGAGTCATACCAAGACATTCACGGCCGAAGAATTCTATGCCCAGTTTTCGAAGACCGATGCCTATTTAGTTGAAGACTGGCTTAGAGCCATCGCGCACAACGAAAAACATCCGGAATATATTCAGGCGGATATCAAGATCAATTCCTTCAAGAAATTAGCTGCCAGCATGTTGCAGTTGACCATCGTCAACCGTCAGAAGAACATCATCCACTTCAACTCTCATCTTCTTCCTAACTCCTACATGACCAATATGAGAGCCATCTCTCGTATGAAGAATAGAATCCCTCACAAGTATTTCTTGAAGAATTTTGAGGAATGCCAGCGCTTCATGGATCACTCTTCCTTAGATTCTCTTGGTGCGACCTATTTCTTCCGCATCTATTGCAAGGAAAGTCAATTGACCAACAAGAAGATACAGAATCTAGAAAAGATTGCCAAAGAGCTCCTTGTCGTTCTCGCTCGCTTCCTTTCCAAGGATAGAAAACTCATCAAGATTTCCAAGACGGAAGTCATCATGATCGATAACCCATGTATCTCTAAAATCGTGGCGATGAACACCGCTGAGACGGTTTTAACCCACGTTCAGCAATTCTTGAATCACAACACCAGCGATGATGAATATCATGTCGCTATCGGTATCTCTAACGGCACCTACTACCAGAGAGACTTCAACTTAGCCAAAAAACAGACCAGCAATATGGCCGATGCCATCATGAACGGATTATCCGATGAAAAGGTCCTATTCTATGATGAAGCCTTCTTCAAGAATTATCAGCAGACCATCGAACAGCGTGAAGAAGTCAAGATGGTCATCAAGAACGCCACCTTCCGTACCTACTTCACCCCAACTTTGGATATCACCGATGGAAGCCATAGCTTCTATCTTCTTGATACGCTTCCTTATGGTACCAACGTCTCTGACTTTTTCACTGTCATCAACATGGCCAAGGATATGGATCAGGTCTTGGAAAACCTCTTTAACAGCCTGATTGAAAAGTGTCTGATTTTCACCAAGAAGAGAACCACGCCGTTATCCATTGCCATTCGTCTTCCTTATGATGCCATCAAGTATTTCACTTCTGCTGTAGAACAAAATCCTAGCGATATGATCAAATGGATATTCATCATTGATGAAGTCGACCTTCTTACCAGCAATGAAGATCCAAGTCAGATTGCCCAGGAATTCTATGATCTCAACCAGAAAGGCTATCAGATTGCTGTCGTCATAGAAAACCCATCATCCGGTTTAAGAACCAGAATTCTTCGCACCATTTCCTACTTCTTCGTTCCACCGAAGTTCACTACGCTTTCTAACGATGTCAATCGTTCCAGAACCGACTTGAGAACCATCCAGTCGAGTTATTCCTTATACCGCGTTCCGATTGTTTATTATGGTCTGAAAGACTTTAACGATATCGAACTTGGCGCCCACTTTGGCGGTCGCATCTTCCAATGCGATGAGCTTGCCTTACGCTCTTCCCATGTCGAATTGATCGATCCTAACAAGATTGAGGAAGTCATCTCTGATACCAGAAACCTCATCCCTAGAACCATCATCAGCGAGTCCAATGATCAGAATAAAGTTACCTTAGATATCAATTAATTTATAGGAGAAACACAAACACTATGTCTTCAAAGAAAGTTACCAGTATCACACCAAAAAGTGAAAACCTCACTCAGTGGTACACCGACGTCTGCGTCAAAGCAGAATTGATGGATTATGCCACCACCAAAGGTTTCATCATCTATAGACCAGATGGTTATGCCTTATGGGAAAGCATTAAAGATTATTTTGACAAGCGCATCAAGGCTTTAGGCGTCAGAAACGTCTATCTTCCATCCTTGATTCCAATGTCCTTATTAAAGAAAGAAGCCGACCTCATTGCCGGCTTTGCTCCAGAATGTGCCGTCATCACCAAAGGTGGCAACAAGGACCTTGCTGAACCGATGGTCGTTCGTCCAACTAGTGAAACCATGTTCTGCGATCACTTCAAGAACATCGTTCACTCATATAACGATTTACCAGTCAAATACAACCAGTGGTGCTCTGTTGTCCGTTGGGAAAAGACCACCCGTCCTTTTTTAAGAGGTGCTGAATTCCTCTGGCAGGAAGGTCATTGCTTATTTGAAACTGAAAACGAAGCCCGTGAATTCACTCTCACCATGCTTCGCGAATATAACATGATCGGCAGCGAACTTTTGGCCATCCCATTTGTCATGGGTGCTAAGCCATCTAGTGAAAAGTTTGCTGGTGCTGAAGATACCTACACCATCGAAGCGATGATGCCAGATGGACAGGCTTTACAATCCGGTACTTCGCACTACCTCGGTCAGGGCTTCACCAAGGCCTATGACATCAAGTTCCAGGGCAGAGACAACAAGCTCGATAATCCATACTATATCTCCTGGGGTGTCTCCACTCGTCTTTTAGGCGCTTTGATTATGGTACATGGCGATGATGAAGGTCTTGTCTTGCCTCCAAGAGTTGCTCCAATCCAGGCCGTCATTGTTCCTATCCGTATGGATAGTGATCCAAATGTCCTCAAGGTTGCCAGAGACTTAGAATCCCAGTTAAAAGAAGCTGGTGTCAGAGTCTACTTAGATGATTCCAATAAGACTCCAGGCTGGAAGTTTGCCCAATATGAAATGAAGGGTGTCCCGCTTCGTATCGAAGTCGGTCCAAAGGATATCGCCAATGGTGTCGTCTCCTTTACCAAGAGATACGATTCTTCTAAGGCCACCTTACCAATTGAAAACTTAGCTAAGACGATCCCTGCCTTACTTGAAGAAATCCAATCTGGTATGTACCAGAAGGCTTTATCCTTCCTTAACGATCACATCACCGAATGCCACAACTATGAGGAAGTCAAGGAAGTCATCACCTCTGGCAAGGGCTTTGCCAAGATGATGGTCTGCTCCAAGAATGAAGCCGAACTTGAAGCCAAGTTGAAGGCTGAACTCAACGCTACTCCACGTGTCATGCCATTTGATCAGCGTCCATTCCAGTCCACCGACAGTGTCACTGGTGAAGAAGGTGCTGATACTGTGATCTATTTTGCCAGAGCCTACTAAATTCTGTCTTAGAAAGAAGGGATTATCATGAATATTTTTGATGAAAGAATTCAGGCTTTACAAGCCAAGATGAAACAAGACGATGTCAAAGCCTATATCATCCCTGCCACGGATCCCCACATGTCTGAAGAATCCGCTAAGCGTTTTACTGCTGAGAGATTCTATTTCTGTGCCTTCAAGGGTAACGATGGCACTCTTCTTGTCACCCAGGATAGTTGCTATATCTATACCGATGGTCGTTACTGGACTGCTGCAGAAGAAGATTTAAAGGGCACCAATTGCCAGCTTGTCTATGCTGGTAAAGCGGGTGTTCCAACTCTTGCTGAATTTGTCAGAAGCAACAATCTTTATCCATTAGAATCTTCCAAGCTTACCAAAAGAAAAGATCTTCCGCATTCCTGCTAACCTTTTATCCACCACGAGATGCCAGAGAGTGGAAATGGCCATGAGTGAAACCTTTTCTAAAGGGGCTAAAGCCTTAGTCATCACTACTCTTGATGATATTGCCTATATCTTAGGCTATCGCGGTAGAGATATCGAATGCACTCCAGTCTTTTATTCCTACTTATATATCGATGAGGAATGTGTCCTTCACTTATTCATCGATAAGGATAAATTACCAGAGAATTTCGATGATGATGTCATCGTCCATGACTATGATAGCTTCTATGACTTCTTAAAGGAAAAGAAGGATGTTCCAACCCTGGTGGATAAAAACACTACCAACGCTCGTATCTGCTCCATTTTAAAGAAGAAGGTCTTCGCTAATAACCCAACCATCAAGCAGAAAGCCATCAAGGGTGAAGTAGAAATCGCCAACATGAAGAGAGTCAACGCCATCGATGGTGTGGCCGTCTTGAAATTGATGAAGCATGTCGATGATGAAATCGAAAAAGGTAATCTTACCGAACAGAACTGCGCCGAATTTATCGACGCCGCTAGATTATCTTCTCCTGATTGCTTTGACTTATCTTTTACCACCATCGCTGCCGTCGATAGCAATGCAGCCATGATGCATTATGCTCCCACCAAAGAAAAGTTTGCTACCCTCACTTTAGATAACCAGTTGCTGTTAGTCGACTCTGGTGGTCAGTATTATGGCGGTACGACAGATACCACTCGTACCTTCATCGTTTCCAAAAACGTCACTGACGAACTGACGAAATCAAACACGATTACACTCTTACCTTAAAGTCTCAAATCTCCTTAACAACTTCCGTATTTGAAAAAGGTTGCTCTGGTCATGAACTCGATATCACCGCCAGAGAAATCATGTGGAAGGAAGGCTTGGACTACAAGTGTGGTACCGGCCATGGTGTCGGATATATGTCTTGTGTCCATGAAGGCCCAATCGGCTTTAGATATTATCATCGTGAAGGTGTCTTTGATGATGGTCAACTCGCTCCTGGTCATATCATCACCATCGAACCAGGTGTCTATAAGGCTCATAAGCATGGTATCCGCTTAGAGAACGACTTACTTGTCGTTCCTGCCTATGAGACAGATGATGGCATCTTCTATGGCTTTGAAACGATCACCTATGCTCCTTATGATAGACGCGGTATTGATGTAAGTATGCTTACCGATAAGGAAATCAAGTGGTTTAACGATTATTCCAAGATGGTCGAAGAAAAACTTTCTCCACTTATCGATGATCCTGAACTTCTTAGCTACTTAAAGAAGCAGTGTGAACCTTTAACAAGATAACTATGAATCGTATCGTCTTATTCCAACCAGAAAAGCCAGCCAATGTGGGTAACATCATCCGCACCTGTATGGCTTTAGATGCTAAGCTTACCATCATTGGTCCACTGACCTTTGAATTATCCGACAAGAACTTAAGAAGAGCGGAGATGGATTATGCCGTCGGTTTTCCAATCGAACGCTTTGATACCATCGAAGAGTTTCTTGCTGTCCACGGCAAGGAAGAAGGGTATTATGTCACCCGCTATTCTGAGAAAGTCTATTCAGATTATACCGTTAGTGATCCAAGCAAATCCTATTGGTTCATGTTTGG